>CALARO010000155.1 GCA_937888935.1 uncultured Clostridia bacterium | reverse complement strand
TATCTGCACGGGGCGCATGCTGCCTTCCGTGGAAAAAATCGCCGCCGATCTCGGGGTGGGGGGAATCGCGACTTCGTATGCGGGCGCGCTTGTTTCGAATCTCGATACGGGCGAAATTTTATACGAAAATTCGCTTTCGGCGGCGGAAGCGGCGGAAATAGCGGAATTCGTGGAACGCGATCGGGTGCATCTGCAATTTTACACGGGCAGAAAATACTACGTGAATTGCGACAACGAGATGCTTGCGCGCTACGAAGCGAGCTGCCGCGTGAAGGCGGAGCGCGTTTTAAATCGTTCGATGGCTTCTTTGATACGGGAAAAAAACGAGCGTGTGAACAAGCTTCTGATCGTGGTGGAAGATTTAAAGCGGCACGGGCAGTTGCTTGAAAAATATCGGGCGAAATTCGGCGAGCGGTTCTGGGTGACGAGAAGCACGCTGCGCTACATTGAAATTTTATCGAAAACGTGCAACAAAGGCACGGCTTTGAAATTCATGGCGGATTATTATCATATTCCGATAGAAAAGACGATTGCGGCGGGCGATCAGCTGAACGACGAAGAGATGCTGAATGCAGCAGGCATCGGATTTTGCATGGAAAACGGCAACGAAGAAATGAAGGCGCGCGTGCGCGTGTACCCCGCGGGGAACAACGACAACGCCGTGGGGAAAATTATCGAAGAATACGGGTTTTCGCGCGGGTGAGAGCGCGGCAGCTATCAAAAAGGATGAAAAACAAATGATACAACACGTAACGGAAAGTATGAAACTTGATAAATTCGCAGCCGATCTGCATCTTGAAATCGTGTACGCGGGCAGGGGATCGGTAACGCTTTCGAGCATGAGCGTGGAACGACCTGGGCTTGCGCTCGCGGGGTTTTTCGATTATTTCGACCCCAACCGCGTGGTGGTACTCGGGTTTGCGGAACACGAATATCTGCGCTCGTTTACGGAAGAAATCCGCCGCAAAAAAATCGCCGATCTTCTGGCGCAGGGGGAAATTCCGTGCATTATCGTCAGCCGCGATCTGCCCGTTTTGCAAGAGCTTGCAGAAGAAGCGCGGATTGCGAAATGTCCGATTTTCAGAAGTCCGAAGCCGACGACGGATCTTATGAGCGATTTGTATATTCATTTAAACCGCGTGCTTGCGCCTTCGACGACGAGTCACGGCGTGCTGATGGAAGTTTTCGGCGTGGGGGTGCTGCTCACGGGCAAAAGCGGCGTGGGAAAAAGCGAAACCGCGATGGAACTTATCAAGCGCGGACACCGCCTGATTGCGGACGACAGCGTGCTGATCCGCGAGATTACGAACGAGCTTTACGGCACAGCGCCCGATATGATTCGCTATTTTATGGAATTGCGCGGCATCGGGATTATCAACGTGAAAAGCATGTACGGATCTGGTTCGGTGCTGGACGAGAAGAAAATCGACATGGAAATTCAGATGGAACGCTGGCAGGAAGGCAAGGAATACGACCGCGTGGGCGACGAAGGACTGACGGAAGAAATTCTCGGCGTGAAAATTCCGAAAATCGTGATTCCCGTTTCACCCGGGCGAAATCTTGCCATTATCATCGAAGTGGCGGCGAGAAACTTCCGCCTGAAGAGTATGGGGTACGACGCGGCGGAAGAGTTGATTGCAAGAAGCATCGGGCGGTGAAATTGCGTTTTGCGCCTTGGCGTTTTTGTGATTTGGCGTTTTGGCGCGCGCGGTTTTAGGCTGCGGGGTTGAGCTGCGGCGTTGAATTTGCGGCGGATAGTGCGCGGCTGCGCATAGAAAATAGCGACGGACAAAGGAAAAGGCTTACGGATGGACAGACAATCGGTGGAAATTTTAGCACCCGCGGGGAATATCGAATGTGCGCGCGCGGCGTTGAATGCGGGCGCGGACGCGATATATCTCGGTTACAGCAGTTTTTCGGCGCGGGCGGGGGCGGAAAATTTCGGCGACGACGAGCTGAAAGAGATTGTGCGCGAGGCGCATTTGTACGGCGCGAAAGTGTACGCGGCGATGAACACGCTTGTGAAAGACGGTGAGCTTTTTGAATTTATTTCCGCGCTTTTAAAAGTGTGGAATGCGGGCGCGGACGCGATTATCATGCAGGATATTTTTCTGGGGCGGGCGGTGAAGTCGGCGTACCCCGAAATCGAGCTGCATTTAAGCACGCAGGCGGGCGTTTGCAACGAAAACGGAGCGTTATTTGCCAAAAAGTGCGGATTTTCGCGCGTGATATTGGCGCGAGAAACGAAGATAGAAGACATTAAAAAAATTACGAAAATCATCGAAACGGAAGCGTTTGCGCAGGGCGCGCTCTGCACGTGTTTTTCGGGGCAATGCTATTTTTCTTCGTTCGCGGGCGGGTTGAGCGGAAATCGGGGCAGGTGCAAGCAGCCGTGCCGGAAAAAGTACGTTTACGATCGCGCGGGGACGGAAAAGGGGTACGCGTTGTCTTTATCGGATTTAAGCTTTGGCGAAGCGGCGGAAGTTCTGGCGGAAGCGGGCGTGAAATCGTTTAAAATCGAAGGCAGAATGCGGCGGAAAGAGTACGTTGCCGCGGCGACTTTGTATTACGATAAAATTTTTCGCGGGGCGGGGGAAGCCGAAATCTCGCGCGCGCTTTCCGATCTGAAACGCGCGTACAATCGCGGAAATTATACTGCGGGGCTTGCGTTCGGGCAGGACAAGCGATTTTTATCGCCCTTTGTGCAGGGGCATATCGGCGAGAAAATCGGCGTTGTGAAGGTGGTGAACGGGAAATATTTCGTGGAAACGCGCGAGAATTTTTCCGCCGGCGACGCGTTTAAAATTCTGCGCGATAAAAAGGAAGTAGGCGGGGCGGTTTTTGCTGGCGCGGCAACGGGCGGCGCGCGCGTTGGTTCGGGGTTTGGTTCGGGCGTTGGTTTCGGGGGCGGCGCGGGGGCGCGCGGCATTTATATTTCTTCGAAAGAGCGGCTGAAAAACGGCGACGGCGCGTTTGTCACAACGGATACGAAAGCGTTTGCGCGGGTGCTTTCCGAGAGAAAAAAGAGAAAAATTCGCCTTGAAATCCGCATGAACGCGGGCGAGTACGGGGAAGCGAAATGCGGCGACGTTTCGGTGAAAACGGCGGCTGCGCTCGGCGAAGCGGAAAACCGCGCGCTGACGGAAAGCGAGATTGCGGATTGCTTTAAGAAAACGGACGGGTTGCCGTTTGAAGTGAGTTTTTCGGAAATCCGGACGAAAAACGCGTTTTTGCCGAAGTCGCTTCTGAATGCGTTTCGGCGGGATTTTTATGCGGCGTTGTCGGCTCGGTATGCGGGTGAACGGCGGGAAAAGCTTGATATTTCGGCGTTTGCGTTTGAAAATGCGGGCGAAAAATTTGCGGCGGCGGAAAAATTCGGCGGCGCGGCGGTGATGGCGCGGAAGT
>CALARO010000154.1 GCA_937888935.1 uncultured Clostridia bacterium | reverse complement strand
AGGGAACATGTATTCCGTGCAGCGGATCAACGACGTGATCAAATGCGGGCTGGACGAGCTGTGCGAAAAGACGGACGCGTTTTTCGAAAAATACTACGGCTCGAAAATGATCGCAGGCGACGCTTCTAATCCTTTATATATCACGGGCGAAGGGGCGCAGGAAGTGCGCGGCGCGGCGGAACACACCGAGCGGCGGCTTTGCCGCGTAACGCGGGCGATCTGCCCCGAAATACCGTATTACGATAAACCCGGCTATTCATCACGTATATCCGCATTGAACGCCGCACTTGAAAAAGCGGAAGAAAAAAGCGGATTGCGCAAATTTTTAAACATTTTCGGAGGAAATAAAAAATGACGGAAGATTTTTACACTTACGACGAAACGGACGACCGCGAGGTGGCGCAAACCGCTCAGCCGCAGGAAGAAGAAATGCAGGACGGACAATTCGGCGTTGCCAAGATCAAAGTGATCGGCGTGGGCGGCGCGGGCGGAAACGCCGTAAATCGCCTGATCGAATCGGGCTTGAAAGCGGCGGAATACTATGTGATTAACACCGATAATCAGGTGCTGGCGCGTTCGCTTGCGCAAAACCGTATTCAGATCGGCGTGAAACTCACCAAAGGACTCGGCGCGGGCGCAGATCCTTCCGTGGGCAAGCTTTCTGCGGAAGAAAACAAAGATCAGATTCAGCGTATTTTAAAGGGTACGGATCTTTTGTTCATCACCGCCGGCATGGGTGGCGGCACGGGTACGGGCGCGTCGCCGGTGATCGCAAAACTCGCGCGCGAAATGAAAATTCTCACCGTCGCGGTGGTTACGCTTCCGTTCTCGTTCGAAGGCAAAAAGAAAATGGATTACGCGCTCGCGGGCGTGGAAGAGCTGCGCAAGCACGTAGATTCCATCATCGTGATTCCCAACGATAAGCTTCGCGGCGTGGTGAAGCAAGGCACGTCTTTCCCCGAAGCTTTGAAAGTGGCGGACGAAGTGCTGCGCCAGGGTATCCGCGGCATTGCGGAACTGATCGTAAACCCGTCGCTCATCAATCTCGACTTTGCGGACGTGCGCACCACGCTGAAAGATCGCGGTGTGGCGCACATGGGCATCGGTATCGCCAAGGGCGAAAAACGCATTGCCGACGCGGTGCGCTGCGCGATTTGCTCGCCGCTGCTTAATACTACGATCGAAGGCGCAAGCTCCGTGATTTTAAACGTGGTGGGCGGCAACGATCTCACGCTCGACGAAGTTTGTCAGGCGGCGGAACTCGTGAAAGGCGTGATTGATTATTCCGCAAACGTGATTTTCGGCGCATGTATCGAAGAAAACATG
>CALARO010000153.1 GCA_937888935.1 uncultured Clostridia bacterium | reverse complement strand
ATATCACTTTCGATAAGAGAATAATGCAATTCGATATGCACGCCGTTTAACATTAACCCGACATCGTGAGAACCTTTCGCTTCACGCATAGCGCCGTGCTTCTCAACAAGCAGCGATACCGCGTTTTCAAGGTCTGCTTCGTGAATGAGAATATCAATGTCGCAACTCGTGCGCATCCACGGCTCGGGGTAATATTTCCGAATCACTGCCCCTTTCAGCGGAATAAACGGTATTTCCGCCTCTTCAAGCGTTTCTTTCAGCCGTTCCAGCTCGTAATTGATATTTTCATAGCGATACACCGCCGTGAAAATCTGTTCGTCGAATTTTTCTTTGACTTTCGCTATCGCCGCACGTTCGCTTTCTTGCATATCAGCGGGAAAGCTCTCAAACACACCGCTTTTATTCAGCGCGTCGCCGACTAAATGTGCCACGTCGTGCGCCTTCAAAAGTTTGTATACGTCTATCAGAAACCGCGCGGAAATCTCAGGCAATACAATTTTTTCGTTCTGCCCGCAAATCTCGTATTTTATACAGTTAAACATCGTTTGCGCTACGCTGTTCATATCTCATCCATATACCAATAATCACCTATGAGTTTTACACCAGAGTTCATATCTTCCAAAATCTTTACCCGTTAAACATTTATATAATTGTTTATGTCTCTTATGCACTTTTACATCTTTATCGAATAACGAAAGTAAATTAGATTCTTTTATAAATATAGCTTCTCTCACATTTTTAGGGCACCGCTTTAACCTTGTATAGTTACATAGAACTTGACGTAAATACAAATATAGGTAATCTGTGCCAAAACTAAATGAAAGTTTTTTAGCGTCTTGTAATATTTGTTCTGTTACATAGTAGGTATCAATCGCTTTCTTGTTTTCTCTATAAGTATGAGAAACTGAAGTAGCCACTTGTCTATATACATAAACCATATCACTAATACAATAAGCAATTTGAGCTTTCCAATATATTAAAAATTGATTAATCGTATCTTCAAACCATAATCCGTTAGGAAAGCAAACATCAGAAAAAAGCTCTGCCTTATATATTTTTAACCACGGATAACCTTTTAATGCTCGCGCCGGAACAATCCTCTCTTCATGTACAACATTTATTTCCATTCTTCCATCAACAAGGTTATAGCAGCCACCTTCAACAATGTTTGCGCCTGTTCGTAATGCAGCAGACATCAAATTTTCTATGCATCCGGGTAAAATATAATCGTCTGAATCGACAAACATAATGTATTTGCTCTCTATGTTCTTTAGACCTGCGTTTCTCGCCGCAGAATGTCCGCCATTCTTCTGCGTAATAATTTTTACATTAGCAATATTTTCGTATTTTCTTAATATTTCACCCGTTGAATCAGTTGACCCATCATTTACGACAACGACCAAAAAAGAATATTGCGTTTTTTGATTTAATACCGAATCAAGACATTCTTCAACGTATTTTTCAACATTGTAACAGGGAATAATAATTTGCAAATCATACTGAGGGTTATCAGCAATTTTATTAAAAGTTATGCACCCCCCCCCCACGCATATTTCGGATAATAATTATTTAAACTTTTATCTGCTTCTTCATTTGTCATTGCGGATTTTTGCGATACAAACATATGAGAGATCCCATAAAATATTTTCCCTGCACGAAGCTTGATTGATCTTATAATTTTTCTTGCCATATTTCTCCACCTAAACCTTAATCTCTGAAATATAAATCTCTTGTATACACTTTCTCGCGCACATCATCCAGGCAGGAATCATACCGATTAGCCACAATCACATCGCACATTTTTTTGAAACTATCGAAATCGTGAATCACTTTGTTTTCAAAAAATGTATCTTCCTGCAAAGTCGGTTCGTAAACAACAATTTCCGCGCCCTTTGCCCGCATTCTCTTCATTACGCCTTGTATCGAAGATTGCCGGAAATTATCCGAATTGCTTTTCATTGTCAGGCGATAAATGCCGACAATAACCTTCTTCCCCGGAATTCCGTTTTCCCCATATTCTCTGTCCTTCCCGTAAAAACCCGCTTTTTCAAGCACTTCTTCCGCAATAAAATCTTTTCTCGTTCTGTTCGCTTCAACAATCGCCGAAATCAGATTTTCCGGAACGTCTTCAAAATTCGCGCGAAGCTGCTTCGTGTCTTTTGGCAAGCAATACCCGCCGTATA
>CALARO010000152.1 GCA_937888935.1 uncultured Clostridia bacterium | reverse complement strand
ATGCGGAAGATCTGCTTCTTCGCGCGTACTCTTCCGTGCTTTCGTTCGGCAGTCCGGAAGAAACCGCCGAAGAAACTTCGAAAACTTCGTTTTTCACCGCCACCGAAAACTTTCTGAATAACTACTACACGGATGGCTACCAAAACGCGGACAGTTTCGACGAGAAAAAAGCGGAAGCTACCTTCCGCAACCGTATTAAATCGCAGAAGGACAAACGCTACAAGTCCGAAGCGAAAATCCGGGACGGCGTAAAGGACGAAATCGCGCGGATTCAGGGCTATCGCGAAAATTATCTCGCCGTGAAAGGCTATCTCGAAGAAGGTATTATCAGACTTGAACAAACCACGGTTACCCTTTCCTATTCGGGGCGCGAAGAAAAAGTCACGGGGTATTTCGGAATCAATCTCTGCCCGGACGATCGCATGAGCAATCTCAAAAACCTGATCTGCTATCAGGCGGCGGACGGCTCGTACACCGCGAAAGACATGCAGCTGATGCTTTTAAACCTGCTTTCGGGCAAATACAGCGAATACAGCTACTGTCTGTACGAAAATTATGCGTTTATCCGCAAAATCGTGGAAACCTACCGCAGCGACGTGTAAAAGCGGCGTATAAAGCGGCGCAAAAAGGCGAAAAACCAATGAGAAAAGGCAAATTTATCACCCTTGAAGGGTGCGACGGCTGCGGCAAAAGCACGCAGACGGAACTCTTAAAAGAATATTTCGAAGCGCACGGCATAGAGTACGTAAGCACGCGCGAGCCGGGCGGCGGCAAGATTTCGGAAGCGATCCGCGAAGTGATTCTCGACGGGAAGAACGCGGAAATGACGGACGAATGTGAAGCCTTGCTATACGCGGCGGCGCGGGTGCAGCACCTTGCCGATACCGTTGCGCCGGCTCTTAACGCGGGCAAAATCGTGCTTTGCGACAGGTATGTGGATTCGTCTTTCGCGTATCAGGCGGAAGGGCGCGGCTTAGGCGAAAAATTCGTAGCTTCGATCAACGCGTACGCCATAGAAAAATTCACGCCGGACGCCACGATTTTTATCGACCTGCCCCCGGCGGAAGCGTTTTTGCGCAAGCACGGCGTTGATGAAAACGATCGCATGGAACTTGCGGGCGCGGCGTTTCACGAAAGGGTGTATCAAGGCTTTTTGAAGCAGGCGAAAGCGAATAAAAAGCGGTTTATCGTGATCGACGGCAGAAAGAGCAAAGAAGAAACGTTCGCCGCGATTCTCGCCGCCTTAAAGCAGCGCAAAATATTATAAAATTCAAAAAACAACGAAAGGTTTTCGGAAAACACTTTCTTGTCGGACAGCCGAAAAAACGGCTGCCGAAAAATAAAAACAACCGAGGTAAAACTACATGAGGAATCAAATTGTTTCCGCAAAAGCTCTTTGCCGTTCGGGGGTGATCGCCGCGTTGTACGTTGCGCTCACCGTTTCGTTCGGCTCTCTTTCTTTTTTCGGCGGGTTGCAGGTGCGCCCTTCCGAAGGACTTTGCCTGCTTCCGCTTTTCTATCCGGAAGCGGTGTTCGCGCTCACGGCAGGGTGCTTTATATCCAACCTGTTCTCGCCGTTCGCCGTGTTCGACGTAACGATGGGCGTGGCGGCTACGCTGCTTGCGGCAATCTGCACGCGGCTCATAGGCAAAGCGATACAAAATTCGAAAAAAACGCTGCCTTTGAAAATCGCGCTCGGCGGATTATTCCCCGTGCTTTTCAATGCGGCGATCGTGCCGCTTATTGTGCTTCTTGGCGGTACGGGTACGGGCGGAATCACCGCGGCGGCATATTTTGCCGTGGCGTGGGAATTGGGACTCGGCGAAGCGATCTGGGTGTATGCCGTAGGCACGCCGCTTATTCTCTTTTGCAATCGTCAGCGCGAGAAAAACAACCCCCTTTTCGCTTCTATTGATAAAAAACCGACAAAAAACCCGTCGGGCGAAAGCGAAAATGATAAAAACTGTCGGTCAAAAGATTGACAACGCATTTCCGATGCTGTATAATATTGACAGGTAAATACCGTTTGCGGGGAGAAAAATGAACGAATTAAGCGAATTATTTTCCGAAATCAAAGACGGCGGTAAAATCGTTCTCGAACACGGCAGAGAATACCACGTGTATTCTTCCGATCTGCCGGCGCAAGCGAACGCCGCCGTGCAACTTAAAGGCAAGAAAAATATCATGATCGACGGCGGCGGCTCTGCGCTGAAAATTCACGGCGCGTTTTCGGCGTTCGCCTTTTTCGGCTGCAAGAATATCACCGTGAAAAATCTCACGGCGGACTTCGAAGCGGAAGAAACGGGCGAAACGGGCGAAACGGGCGAGAAAAACGCGGCAGATCCCGCGCCCGCCGCGCTCTTCGAAAACAGCGAAAATATCGCGCTCGTCGGGGTGCGCTTCCGCCGTTTTCAAGGCTCGGGCGTGGTGGCGCGCGGCGTGAAAAACGTGAAGCTTTTCAAAACGGAATGTCTGCTCAAAGACGGCGACGGCAGTAAATGCGCGGGGTATTTCCGCTTTGAAGACTGCCGCGGCACGGCGAAAATCGAAGGGTGCGTGGTGCGCGCCGCGGGCGCGGCGGGCGATTTCGCGGGGGTGCGCGGCGAAGAAAAGTGCAATCTCGAAGTGAGAAACTGCTACGCGTCGGACAACGCGGGCAGGGGCGTATACTACGCGGCGGGCGGCAAGGCGAAAATCGAAGGCAACACGTTTGCGCGCACGGGAGGCGCGGCGCTTTGCGCGCGCGACTGCGAAGATACGGGCGCGGCGTATGTGAAAAAAATCGTATTTAAAAACAACGTGGCGGACGGCTGCGGCAACAAGTACGAAGAAAAATATTCCGTGGCGTACTTCCCCACATCGGAAGCGGGCTGCGAAAACTGCCCGGCGGCGAACGGAAAAACGGCGTGCGGCGGAAAGAAAACGGTGGGTACGCTGGTGCTGAAAGACAACCACTTTTTCAACCCCGAAGACGAAGAACACCGCATTTATCTTGCGGGCGTGAAGAACGCGGTTTTTAAAAACAACACGTTTGACAGACCTTACAAAATCGACCGCGAAAACGTGAAAAAACTCACCGAAAACGGCGATATTGCGGCGGAAAAATGCCCTTAAAAGGCAAAAAAACACAAAAAAATCGCGCAAAAACGGCTGAAAATCGGCATAAAATACCCTGAAAACAAGGGAAAAACGGCTGAAATCGGCAGAAAAAAACATAAATTCGGAGCAAAAACATGTTTAAAAACAATCGCGAATGGGAAAGAACGCAAGACTTCGGCATGCTGCCGGCGCGGGCATACGACACGCCGTTCGACAAAGCCGACGGCTACG
>CALARO010000151.1 GCA_937888935.1 uncultured Clostridia bacterium | reverse complement strand
ACGCTTCTTCCTTTTCGCGCTTCACTTCTCTGCCGCAGTCGGGGCATTTGCCGTCAACGAGCTGACTTTCGGTGAAGAACGATTCGCACGGCGTGCAGTACCAGCCTTCGTAGCTGCCCTTGTAAATATCGCCCTGCTCGTAAAACTTGCGGAAAATTTCAGCCACTACTTTTTCGTGATCTTTATCCGTGGTGCGGATAAATTTATCGTAGCTCATGCCCACGCTGTCCCAGATGCGGCGGATTTCCGCGGAAACGTTATCCACATACTGCTTGGGGGTAACGCCCGCCGCGGCGGCTTTTTCTTCGATTTTCTGCCCGTGTTCGTCAGTACCCGTCTGCAAAAATACGTCGTACCCTTCTTTGCGTTTGAATCGCGCGATCGAGTCGGCTAAAATCGCCTCGTAGGTGTTGCCGATATGCGGTTTTCCCGAAGCGTAAGCGATCGCCGTCGTCATATAAAATTTGCCTTTGCCGTTTACGGCGTTGCATTTTTCTGCCATAGTTTCCTCCGAGCCTTGTTCCGGCTGCGCCGGATTGAAATTTCGCTTTCTATTATACCCTTTTTCGCGTAAAAAGTAAAGCGTTTTTCGCGCCGTAGCCGAATGAATACGCCGCCGCCCTTCATACAATAGCTTATGAACGTTTTATTCACCGCGGTTTTTATTTTTTCCGCCGCGCTTTTATTATTTTCCGCCCCGCAGGAATTTCTGCCCGCGCTACTTTCCGCCGCGTCTTCTTCGGCCACTTTGTGCGTTGCTCTTCTATCTTCCTACGCCGTTTTCTGCGGACTTTCCGCGCTGTGGGAAAAATCGGGCGTTGCCGCCGCCCTTGCGAAATTTTTGCGTAAACCCTTAAAGCGGCTTTTTAAATCGGACGACCCCGAATTTGCCGAAAGCGTGTGCATGAATATCTCGGCGAACCTGCTCGGGATCGGCGCGCTCGCCACCCCCTACGGCGTGAAAGCGGCAAAGCTTTTAGACGGCTCGGCATATATCGGCGAAAAGGAACGCGAATACGCGCTCGCCATGCTTTTCACGCTGAACGCGGCTTCGCTGCAAATCGTGCCTACGTCCGTTATCGCGCTGCGCACGGCGGCGGGCAGCGCAGCGCCGTCTTCGGTGGTGCTGCCCATTCTTTTATCTTCGGCGTTCTTTCTCGCGATCGCGCTGCCCTGCACAAAGCTTGTATACGGCGCGAAGCTTCGGCGCGAGGAAAAACTTCGGCGCGGAAAAAAGCGCAAGGCTTTTGGGATCGGATCGGCAAGGCGGGCGGAAATATGAAAATCGTCGCGCTCGTCATTCCCGCGTTGTTTTTATTTTCGTTCGCGTACGCGGCGGCGAAAAAAGTAAACGTGTACGAAACGTTTATCGGCGGCGTGAAAAAAGCCCCGCCCTTAATTCTTTCCGTTTTCCCGTATATCGCGGCGATCATGATGCTTTCAACGCTTTTTGAAAAGAGCGGATTGTCGGCGGCGTTTTTAGAAAAAGCCGCGCCGTTTTTCTCGGCGGCGGGCGTGCCGGCAGAGCTTATGGAACTCATTCTCGTGAAGCCGCTTTCCGGCAGCGGCGCAACGGCGGTTTTATCGCGCGTGCTTGCCGCCCACGGCACGGATAGTTACGTCGGCAGGTGCGCCTGCGTGATCTTCGGCGGCAACGAAACCATCTTCTACGTGGGCGCGGTGTACTTTTCCGGCGTGAAGCATAAAAAAATCACCGCCGCGATTTTCATCTGTGTGATTTCTTATCTGCTGTCAGTGATTTTTGCCTGCTTTTTGTGCCGGATTATGTGATTTTTCTTTTGTTTTCGGCTGTTTTTCTTTCTTTTCAGCCGTTTTCCTTGCGTTTTTGCCCCGTTTTTGCCCTGTTTTCGGGCATTTTCGCCGCTTTTTAAGGCAATTATAAGCTTAAATCAACGGAAAACGGGTATAATTCGGACTTCGTAACGCCGCGATCTTTCGCCGCCGTTTTCACGGCTTCTTTCTTATCGTACCCCGCGCGCATGTAATGCAGAATGTGTTCTTTTTCGGAAAGCGCGCACAGCGGATTTTCCTTTTTTCCCGCGCCCTGCACCACGAGGACGTACTCGCCGCGCTTTTCGCCCTGCAAGCCTTCGCTTAATAAAAACGCCGCGCTCTCTTCGTGAATTTTCGTGATTTCGCGCACCGCCGCCGCCTTTCTTTCGCCGAAAACTTCGTATATGGCGCGGATATCGCCGTCTAAATCCTGCGGTGCTTCGTGGAATAAAAGCGTGGCTTCGGTATCCTTGAATTTTTCAAGCACGGCGCGCTTTTCGCCTTTCTTTTCGGGCAGAAACCCCACGAATAAAAACTTGTCCGCGGGCAAGCCCGATAATATCAGCGCGCACAGCGCGGCGTTCGCCCCCGGAATCACCGTGTACTCCACGCCCTTTTCTTTCAGCACTTCGCACACGATATTGCCGGGATCTGAAACCACGGGCATGCCCGCGTCCGATACGATCGCGATGTTTTTTCCCGCCGCCGCTTCCGCCGCGATTTTTTCCGCCGCCTGCCGCTCGTTGAATTTGTGGCACGCGTACAGCGGCTTTTTGATCTCGTACGCGTTTAAAAGCCTGAGCGTGTGCCGCGTATCTTCGCAGTAAATTTCGTCCGCGTTTTTCAATGTTTCCACCGCGCGGAACGTGATGTCGCCAAGGTTTCCGATCGGCGTGGCTACAAAGCTTACCATTCTTTTTTCTCCTTCTTATTCCGTCGTTGCGCCCGTTTTTGCCGTGTTTACAAGCGTGGGCAGCACTTTCGCGCCCGGTTTTCCGCCGTATACGGCTTCGATCAGCACGAGATACGGTTCGGCGTTTTCGCCGCCCGAAACGAATTGCATGCGCTTTACGGCGAAATTCTGCCGATCGAGCGCGCCGATAACTTCCGCCACCC
>CALARO010000150.1 GCA_937888935.1 uncultured Clostridia bacterium | reverse complement strand
TTCGGATCGTACTGGATGCTCTTTACCGTAGCGGGGATATCGTCTTTATTGCGCTTGAAGTCGATAATGCGATATTTCGTGCGGTTGCCGCCGCCGATGTGACGGCAGGTGATTTTGCCCTGATTGTTTCTGCCGCCCGAATGACGCTGATCGTGCATCAGGGACTTTTCCGGTTTACCGCCCGTTACTTCTTCTCTTTTAAGCACCGTGATGAAACGGCGGGACGGCGTGGTAGGTTTATACGTTTTAATAGCCATGTTTTATATCCTCCCCGATTACGCCAAAGAATTGAAGAATTCGATGGGCTTGCTGTCCTCTTTGAGAATTACCACCGCTTTTTTACGGTCGGGCGTATAACCTTCGTTTCTGCCCATTCTCTTCAGCTTGCCTTTGCAGTTGATCGTGTTTACTTTGGCAACCTTAACGCCGAACAGTTTTTCAACGGCGTTTCTGATCTCGATTTTGTTTGCGGTGTTTTTCACGTAGAACGTGTATCTCTTATCCGCGATTCCGTCGTACCCTTTCTCGGTGAGAACGGGTTTCAAAATTACGTCTTCGGCAAACATTACGCGTATACCTCCTGGAATTTCTCTGCGGCGGCTTTCGTCATCACCACTTTCGCGTTCGCCACTACGTCGTAGGTGTTGAGAAGCTCTACGTTCATCGTGGATACGCGGGGAAGGTTGTTCGCCGCGCGGATCACAAGCTCGTCTTTCTCGCTCATTACGAGAAGCGCGCTCTTATTCAGATTCATCGCCTTTACAAACGCCGCCATTTCTTTGGTTTTGCCTTCGGATTTCAGCTCGTCCACGATGAGAAGCTCGCCGTCGGCAAGTTTCTTCGAAACCGCGGATAACAGCGCGCCCGTCTTCGCCTTCGCGTTCATCTTCTTGGAAAAATCGCGCGATTTGGGGGCGAACACTACGCCGCCT
Organism: uncultured Clostridia bacterium; assembly: GCA_937888935.1. GTDB lineage: Bacteria > Bacillota > Clostridia > Christensenellales > Borkfalkiaceae > Scatosoma. The sequence goes on along the minus strand of CALARO010000150.1, from coordinate 1,843 downwards.
TTGATCCATTGCGGGGCGCGGATAGATCCCTGACGCGCTCTGCCCGTGCCTTTCTGACGCCACGGCTTGATGCCGCCGCCGCGCACTTCGCTGCGGGTGAGCGTGGATTTCGTACCCTGTCTTTCGTTGGCAAGACGCGTTACAACCGCCTGATGAATAAGGCTTTCGTTGTACTCTGCGCCGAATACGCTGTCATTCAGCTCCATTTCGCCGACAACCGAGCCTTTCATATTATATACTTTAATTCCGGTCATTGTCTTTTCTCCTTATTTGCCCTTCACGCTGCTGCCCACGGTGACTACGCTGCCTTTCGCCCCGGGAATCGCGCCCTTAATGAGAAGAACGTTTCTCGCTACGTCCACTTTCACCACTTCGAGATTCTGGATCGTAACGTTTTCCACGCCATACTGACCGGCGAGGTGCTTCAGCTTGAACACGCGGGAAGGCGAAGAGTTCGCGCCCATAGAACCCGGTTCTCTGTGCACAGGGCCTACGCCGTGCGTTTCTTTCAGACGCTGCTGATTCCATCTCTTGATAACGCCCGTGTAGCCGTGGCCTTTCGTTACGCCCGATACGTCTACCTTGTCGCCCGCGGCGAATACGTCGGCTTTCAGCTCGTCGCCCACTTTGAAGCTTTCCGCGTTGTCCACTCTGATTTCTTTCAGCACTTTGCAGGGTTTCACGTTGGCTTTCTTGAATTGCCCGAGTTCGGGTTTCGTAAGCGCTTTTTCGCTGGTTTCGATGAAGCCGAGCTTCAAAGCCGCATAGCCGTCATGCTCTTTCGTCTTCACCTGCACTACGGGGCAAGGACCTGCCTCTACTACCGTTACGGGAATCATTTTCCCGTCCTGCGCAAATAATCTCGTCATTCCGATTTTGCGCCCGATGATTGCTTTATTCATTGATAAAGTTCACTCCTTGAAAAATATTTCTTAATACCTCGCTGCCGAAGTATTTTTTTGCGTTGTTTTGTTTTGCTTTCGCTTTTACGTTTGCTTTCGCGTTTACGTTCGCGTTCGATTTACGCGCCCGGCGATTACAGCTTGATTTTGATATCTACGCCTGCGGGCAGGTGAATGGTATCGAGCAGTTTCGCGTTCGGCGAATAAATATCAATGATACGCTTGTACGTTCTCATTTCGAATTGTTCGCGGGAATCTTTGTACTTGTGGGGCGAACGAAGGATCGTGATGATTTCTCTTTCGGTGGGAAGCGGGATAGGCCCCGAAATCTTCGCGCCGCTCTTTTTCATCGTTTCCACGATGCGGGAAGCCGCTTCGTCCACGAGTTCGTGATCGTATGCCGCCAACTTGATTCTGATTTTCTGTACTGCCATTTCTGACTCCTTTGTTTCTCTTACAGAGAAGATTTTGTATTACTGTGTCAACACGTCCGTGTGTATCGAGGTTTTACGCAAAATAAAAAACACTCTTTTTCCAGCCGAGCGTTTTCACGCAAAGCCCCAGTCAGTCGCAAGGGTCTCGCCCTCACATTGTCGACGGAAATTATCTGCCGAAGTGGCTTTTTCTTCGGATTTGCAGTAACTTCCCGCGTCAGCCCAATACACCGCATATTTACGCAGCGTATCTATATTACCAAAAGCGCAAGAGAATGTCAAGCGTTTATGCAAGATTTTCGGAAGTTTTTTGAAAAAATTTCGGTTTTTTCGGTTTTTTTCGGTTTTTTATGTGTTTTTGCCCCCCCCCTATTTTGTTCTTTTACGGCTTTTTTTCACTTTTCGCTACGCGCACGCGTATATAATATAATGTCGCGCGCGAAAAAAGTTCGGCTAAAAAGTTGAAATTCGAGGAAAAATGTGGTATAATAATATTACCGAAACTTC
>CALARO010000149.1 GCA_937888935.1 uncultured Clostridia bacterium | reverse complement strand
ATAAAGTGATCGGCTATATCCAATGCGGAAAATTCGTTGATAAGGAGCATAAATTTTCTTCCGCGGCAAAAGTGAAAGAAACCGCGAAAAAATACAATTTAAACGAACGCGAGCTTCTTTCTTTGTATAAAGAGTTGCCCGTCGTATCGCTCAAAAAACTCAATTCCACGCTGTATCTTCTCGAAAATTTTATAAAGCCTTTAATCGTCAATCAGATTGTAGAAGAAAAAACCGCAACCGATGAAAAGAACGAGCTTCTGATTTCCTTAAAAAACTACGTGTTCGAACACATATCCGAACCGATCACCGTAGAAGATATCTGCAAGCATCTTTTTATCGGCAAAAGAAAGCTGTACGCAATCGTTAAAAGCGATTCCGATCATTCGATTAAAAGTTTTATTTCCGACGTAAAACTCACCAAAGCGCAGCAGCTTTTAAGCTACACGGAAATGCCGCTTTCTCAGGTAGCCGAAGCGGTGGGATTTTGCGATTATAATTATTTTTCCCGATATTTCAAGCAAAAAACGGGTTTATCGCCCCTTGCTTTCCGCTCTCAGGCAAATAAAATAATCGAAGAAACGTAAAAAATCCGCCGCGCATTTCCCGCTTTTTTCCCCGAAAAATCATTTGCTTTTTCAAAAAAAATATGCTATCATAAAACCATGAGAAAAAAATATTTCAGATACAAAGCGGAAGCTTTAATCAACGTAAAAAATATCGTCACCGTCCACGATTTTTATTTTAAAACCCCTTTCGAAAGCGAACCGGAAAGCCACGATTTTTGGGAATTTGTGTTCGCCGAAAGCGGAGAATTTCAGTATATGCGCGGCGAAGAACACGGCGAACTTACCGCAGGGCAGATTTTATTTTACAAACCGAACGTGGTGCATTGCATAAGAACGGAAAGCGGCGGCGAAGCGCGCCTTGTGATCATTTCGTTCGAATGTAAAAGCGAAGCGCTCAAATATTTCGAAGATTTCACGGGCGAACTTTCCGAAAAACTGAAAAAATATCTGTTCGAGCTTGTGGAAGAAGGCGGCAGACTTTTCGATCTTTCCTCTTCCACGCCCGCCACGAAAAAAATGCCGGAAAAAGAAAACCCGCCTCTCGGCGGGATTCAGATCTTAAAAAATACTCTCGAATTGTTTTTGATTTATCTTCTGCAATCGGAAACTTCGAAAAAGAACGCCTCGGCGGTTTTCCTGCCGCCGCGCACCGATGAAAAATCTCTCGCCGAAACGGTGAAAGACTTTTTAAAAGAAAACGTCAACGGCAATCTCACCATCAATCAGATTTGCGAAAGCACCTTTTATTCGCGCTCGTATTTATACCGCGAATTTAAAAAAGCCACGGGCATGCCCGTGCTTACGTATTATAATCAGCTCAAAATCGAAGAAGCCAAAAAGCTATTAACCGAAACGGACCTGAGCGTTTCCGAAATTTCCGCGATCCTTTCCTACGATACGCCGAATTATTTCTCGAAACAATTCAAAAAATCCATCGGCGTAACGCCCCATACTTACAGAAAAAACATTCAGAACAAACGATAATTTTCGCCGCCCGTTCCGGCGCGGCGCAGTCCGAAAATTTCATCGTTTCCCCGCGCAGAAATCGCAGATTCCGCAAAGCGCGCAATGCCCGCAATCGGGTTTCTGCGAATGGCACACCTTGCGCCCGTGCCAGATCAGATAATGATGCGCCTTACTCCATAAATTTTCGTCGATCGCCCGCTGCAATCCTTTTTCCACCTGCTCGGGCGTTTTTCCTTTCGCCAGCCCCAGGCGATTCGAAACGCGGAAAACGTGCGTATCCACGGCAATCGCGTTCCCATCGAACGCCACGGAATACACTACGTTCGCCGTCTTCCTGCCTACGCCCGCAAGCGTCTGCAATTCTTCAAGCGTACTCGGCACTTCGCCGCCGTATCTCGTTAAAATATCATTCGTTGCAGACAAAATATGCGCCGCTTTGTTGTGGTAGAACCCGCACGAATAAATGTATTTTTCCAATTCTTCCTGCGATAACGCCGCCATCGCTTCGGGCGTGCCGTGTTCTTTGAAAAGCGTCGCCGTCACCTTGTTCACCCGCTCGTCGGTGCACTGCGCCGAAAGCACCACCGCCACAAGCAGCTGATACGGCGAGCCGAATTTCAAAGCCGGCTTCGCGTCCGGGTATTCCGCAGCTAAAATTTCTATCGCTTTTTTCTTGTCTTTCGTATTCATAACGCCTTTATTATACCGCTTTTTCCGGCGTTTTGCAAGCGTTTTTCGCCACATGCGTTTTACGACGAAAGCGTTGTATGCCGCAAGCGTTTCCGGCGGTTTATAAAATTTGCCGTCGGACGATTTTCCTCGCCCGACGGCTTCTTTTCCGCCGCGGAATTTCCCCGCGCCGCCGAAAAATATCTTATGCCAAAAATCCTTGAATTATGCCTATACGCCGCCAAAGCCGGCTCGTTTTCGTTCAATCCGATCATTCGCAATCCGATTTTTCACAATCCGATCATTCAAACGGAATTTTCAGGCATACATAAATCCCTTAAACGTACCGCCCGCATATAAAGCGGCGCAGGCGCGCGCCTTCGGGTAATCGCGCGCGTCGAATTTCACGCACAAGCCGCACCCTATGCCCGCTTCTTTCGGCGCAGGCACGGTGAAGCACCGCACGCCGTACCCCGAAAGTCGTTGCGCATACGTCAGGGCTTGCGAACGCGATCGGAATATCGCAAGCATCGTCATTCGTCACACCTTCCCCGCGTTTAGTCATACCCTTCTTACGTCGGGAATACTATATAATATGCCGTTCGCCCCGCTCGGCGTGCGGTATTTTTCTTCAGGTAAGGTAATTTCTATGATTTATTTCGACAACGCCGCCACCGGCGGACAAAAACCCGCGTCCGTTATTTCCGCCGTATCCGCCGCGCTTCGCGTTTGCGCCAATCCGGGGCGCAGCGGACACGCCCTTTCTCTCGTCTGCGCCAAAAACGTTTTAAAGGCGCGCGAACTGCTCGCCGACATTTTCGACGCCCCCACGCCCGAACGCGTAATCTTCACGAAAAACTGCACCGAAGCACTCAACGAATTTATCTTCGGCGCGCTCGAAAAAGGCGATCACGCGATCACTACCCCCCTTGAACACAATTCCGTGCTTCGTCCGTTAGAACATTTAAAAAAGCGCGGCGTGATCTCTTACGACGTCTGCCCGCTCGGCGAAAACGGCAATATCCGCCCCGAAGACGTCAAAGCGTTGTTGCGCCCCGAAACGAAACTTGTCATCGTCACCGCGGCGTCGAACGTCACGGGCAGAACGCCGCCCTTGCGGGAAATCAGAAACGTGCTGCCGGAAAACGTGCTGCTTTTATGCGACGGCGCGCAAGGCGGCGGACATATCCCCATGAAAATGCGAAAAATCGGCTTAGACGGACTTGCGCTTGCCGGGCATAAAGGACTGTATGCCATGCAGGGCAGCGGCGCGCTGATTTTATCGGAACGAGTGAAATTGAAGCCGCTCATGCACGGCGGCACGGGCAGCGAGAGTTTTTCGCTCGACATGCCTGATTTCTACCCCGATATTTTAGAAGCCGGCACGGTATCGTACCCCGCGATCGTATCGCTGCTCGAAGGCGCGAGATACTATATCATGCACGAAAAGGAAATAGCCGCCGAAACGCTTGCTCTCACGGCGAATTTTCTGCAAGGCCTGGCAAAAATTCGGGGCTGCCGCGCGTATTCGCAGCCGAACGCCTGCGGAGTGGTATCGTTTTCGGTGGAAGGAATACAGTCCGAAGAAGTATCGGCAATCTTATCGGAACGCTACGGAATCGCGGTGCGGGGCGGCTTGCATTGCGCGCCGCTGGCGCATAAAGCGTTAGGCACGGAAGAAAACGGACTTGTGCGGGTAAGTTTTTCGCATTTCAATAAAAAGTGGGAACTTTCTCGCCTGCTTTCCGCCCTGTCCGAAATCGCTGCAAATATATAAGCCTTATGTAAGACTTACCCTTAATTAAGGCTTCCCCTTGGGGGGCTTTTCTCGCCGAGCCTGCCGCCCTACGGCAGGCTCGGCGGCTTGCTGTCAACGTAGT
>CALARO010000148.1 GCA_937888935.1 uncultured Clostridia bacterium | reverse complement strand
CGAAATAACCCGTCCTTTCGGGGTGTCCCGTGGGGATTGATATTCCGCGGTTTATCGCGTTTACGGCGGCGGGGGATTTTGAAAGCGCGTACGAAGTGATCGCGGAATCGAGTTCTTTGCCTGCCGTGTGCGGGCGGGTGTGTCCGCAGGAAACGCAATGCGAAGGGAAATGCACGCGCGGGATTAAGGCGGGATGCGAAGCCGTGGGGATCGGGTATCTCGAACGGTTTGTTGCCGACTATCATAACGCGAACGTGCGTAAAGGCGGCGTTGGCGATTGCGACGGGAATTGCGGCGGCGATTGCGGCGGCGATTGCGGCAGCGCGGAAAATAAGGCGAAAAAAGTGGCGGTGATCGGCGCCCGGCCTGCGGGGCTGACGTGTGCGGGGGAGCTTGCGAAAGCGGGCTACTCGGTGACGGTGTTTGAAGCGTTGCATGTGGCGGGCGGCGTGCTTGTATACGGGATTCCCGAGTTCCGGTTGCCGAAGTCGATTGTGCGCGGGGAAGTGGAAAATCTGCTTGCGCTCGGCGTGAAAATCGAAACGGATATGGTGATCGGCAGGGTGATTTCGCTTTTCGAATTGAAAGAAGAGTACGGGTTCGACGCGATATTTATCGGCTCTGGCGCGGGGTTGCCGAAATTTATGGGCATTGAAGGCGAAGAGCTTGTGGGCGTGTATTCGGCGAATGAATTTTTAACGCGTGTGAATTTGATGAAAGCCGCCGAAAAGGGCGCGAAAACGCCCGTGCAGAGAGCGAAAAAAGTTGTTGTGGCAGGGGGCGGAAACGTGGCGATGGACGCGGCGCGGTGCGCGAAGCGGCTGGGCGCGGAAGTGCATATCGTGTATCGGCGGGGTGAATCGGAATTGCCTGCGCGGCGGGAAGAGATCGCGCACGCGAAAGAAGAAGGAATTATTTTCGATTTGCTGACGAATCCGGTGCGGATTTTACCGACGGAACAGGCGGACAGACGAGCGGCGGATTTCGGGCGTGTGCGCGCGGTGGAATGTGTGCGCATGGAACTCGGCGAGCCGGACGCGAGCGGCAGGCGTTCGCCCGTGGCGATTGCGGGAAGCGAGTTTACGATTGAGACGGACTGCGTGATTATGGCACTCGGTACTTCGCCGAATCCGCTTTTAAAGAACACGACGGCGGGGCTTGAAACGCTGAAACGCGGCGAAATCGCGGTGGACGAAAACGGAAAAACTTCGATGGAAGGCGTGTATTGCGGCGGCGACGCGGCAACGGGCGCGGCAACGGTGATCAAGGCGATGGGCGCGGGCAAAAAAGCCGCGCATGCGATTGACGAATACCTGAAAACGAAGTAAATATACTTGATTTTTTGAAACAAAAGGAAAGGCTCGCGGCGAATTGCCGTGAGCCTTAAAGTTTAGTTTAAAAGCGGTTTATCAATACATTCCGCCCATGTCGCCGCCGGCAGACGCTGCGGGTGCGGGGGGCGTAGGAATATCCGTTACCACGCTTTCGGTGGTGAGCAGCGTTGCCGCTACGGAAGCCGCGTTCTGAAGTACCGAACGGGTGACTTTCGG
>CALARO010000147.1 GCA_937888935.1 uncultured Clostridia bacterium | reverse complement strand
CCGCGGCAGTCGCGATCGGCTTGGCGACGATTTATCGCGCGGCAGAACGGACGACGATTTCACAACGATTTTCGACGACGATGACGACGAAACCGATAATACGGATGTTTCTTCGCTCGGTAATGCCGATAGAAACGTTTCTGATTTTTCTTCGTTTCCTTCGCGCGGCGAATCCGTGCGCGGCATCGGCGAAGATTTAGGCGAAACTTCCCGCGGCGGCGATTTCCGCGATATGCCGCAGGATAATTTCGATACGGGCAGAAATGCCGACGTAAGAGATATAAGAAACGGCGAAATCGAAGATAATTCAAGAGATTTCGGCAGCGCAGAAAGGGGAAGCGAGAATTTCGGCAGAGAAGATTTACGCGGAAGCGACGGCAACGTCGGAAACGTAAGCGGAAGAAATTCCTTTACTCCCGCCGATTCCCGGCGCGACAGGGAAGTTTCCCGTCCCGCGCCCGTGCCGCCCCCGCCCCCCGCGCCGAAGCCCCGCGTTATACGCCCGTACAGGTGCGCGCCGCTCGATTATTTCGATTGCACGGAAACGCGCCCCGATCAGAACGCGGCGGAGATCGACGAAAACAAAGCGACGATTCTCGATACGCTCGAAGCGTTCAAAGTGCCGGATGCGTCTATCGCTTCGGTAACTTGCGGACCTACGGTAACGCGTTACAACGTGGCTGTGCCGCGTAACATTTCGCCGAAAAAGGTGGTTGCGCTCGATCAGCCGATTGCTATGAACCTGCACGCGAAAAACGGCGTAAACATCGCGCCGAATTTCGAAGACGGCACGATCAGCGTGGAAGTGCCGAATAAAAAGCGGCAGACGGTAACGCTCGGCAGCATGCTCGTGGCAGACGAATATATCAATTCCAAACCCAACGCGCTCGTGTTCGCGATGGGAAAAACAGTAGACAACGTAAAGACATACGGCGACATCAGAAAAATGACGCACGTGCTTGTGGCGGGTACGTCCGGCTCGGGCAAAACGGCGTTTTTACATTCGATTATCATTTCGCTGATTATGAAGTACTCGCCCGCCGATCTTCGTCTGATTCTTATTGATCCGAAAAAGACGGAATTCGTGGTGTACGAAGGCTTGCCGCATCTCGTGATCAACGAAGTGCTTTCCGATACGAATAAGGTAATTCAGAGTTTGAATTGGGCGATCGGCGAAATGGAAAGAAGATACGATCTTTTCAATAAAAAGAGCCGCGCGGGTACTTACGTGATCAATATCGACGAGTACAACGCAAACCTTGCGGAAGGCGAAGAAAAGCTTCCGAAAATCGTGATTATCGCCGACGAGGTGGCGGCGATGATGCAGGACGCGAAGAAAGATATGGAAGATCGCATCCAGAACCTTACGCAGAAATCGCGCGCCACGGGTATTCACGTAATTCTCGCCACGCAGCGCCCGTCTACCGACGTAATCACGGGCGTTATCAAAAGCAACCTGAAATCGCGTATCGCGCTTTCGGTGGCGCAGGAAATTGATTCGCGCGTTATTCTCGATGAATCGGGCGCGCAGAATCTGCTCGGGCAAGGCGATTTATTGTATTCCACGGAAGGCACGAAAACGCCCATCCGTATGCAAGCGCCGTTCATTTCTTCCGAAAAAGCGCAGGAAGTAATCAGGTATATCAAAGAAAACAACGATTGCAATTTCAATGAAGAAGCGGCGGCGTATATCGACAAGCCGAAAGGGCAGAGCGGCGGCTTCGGCGGCGATTCTCAGGAAGACGACGAAGTAGACTACGTATATGTGGAAGCGCTTCGAAACGTAATTTTAAGCGGCAGCGCTTCGATTTCGCTCGTGCAGCGCAAATGTTCCGTCGGCTATAATAAGGCGGGAAAAATCATCGAATGGATGGAAGAGCAGGGCTATATTTCGGCGTTCGACGGCGCAAAAGCGCGCAAGGTGCTGATCACGCCCGAGCAATTCGAAGAAAAGTACGGACCGCTTTAACTTTAATCCGCTTAAATCGGCTGCAATCACTTCAATCAAACGGGCAAGGCAAAAGAGGAAGTATCGGTGAAAGAACAGAAAAAATTCGGCGTAATATCGCTCGGTTGCGATAAAAACCGCGTGGACAGCGAAAAATGTATCGCCGTGCTGCAAAGCGCGGGGTATAAGCTGACAAACGACGTGCGGGAAGCGCAGATCGTGGTGATGAATACCTGCGCGTTTTTGCAGTCCGCGCGCGAAGAATCGGTGGAAACCGTGATAGAAACGGCGGGTTATAAAAGCGAAAATTTGGAAAAAATCGTAGTGACGGGTTGTCTGCCGCAAAAATACGCGGCGGAAGTATTTCCCGCGCTCACCGAAGGCGACGTTTTTCTCGGCATTAACGACTACGATCTTCTGCCCTCCGCGCTTAAAACGGCGTATGAAACGGGCGAAAGGGTAAATCTCGTGGGCAAGGGCGCGGATACGTTCCGTTTCGCCCGCACGCTCACCACCGCGCCGTATCTTGCGTACCTTAAAATCGCGGACGGTTGCTACAATCATTGCACCTATTGCCTGATTCCGAAAATCCGCGGCAAATATCGTTCGTATCCGATGGAAAAATTGCTTGAAGAAGCGAAAGAACTCGGCGAAGTGAAAGAGCTTGTGCTTGTGGCGCAGGATACCACGCGTTACGGCGAAGATCTGTACGGCGAAAACCGCTTTCCGCAGCTGATCCGCGCGCTTTCCAAGCTCGAAAATATCGGCTCGATCCGCCTTTTGTATTGCTATCCCGACGCGTTTTCCGATGCGCTGATCAAAGAGATTAAAACGAACGAAAAAGTGATTAAGTACGCGGATATCCCGTTGCAACATTCCGAAAACCGTATTCTGAAACTCATGAATCGCCGCGGCACGCGCGAAGAGTATCTCGCGCTTATAAAAAAGCTGAAAAAAGAGATCCCCGGCGTCGCGCTTCGATCCACGTTCATTTCGGGCTTTCCTTCGGAAACGGAAGAAGAATACGAAGCGATGAAAGCGTTTTTAAAGGAAGCGGAACTTTTCAATTGCGGCTTTTTCGCATACTCGCGCGAACCGGACACCGCCGCCGCGAAAATGCCCGGGCAGGTGCATTATAAAACGAAAGAACGGCGCGTGCGCGGCTTGTACGAAACGCAGCGGCAGATTTCGCAAAAACTTTTGTCCGCGTTCATCGGTAAGAAAATCCGCGTACTTTGCGAAGGAATCGACTACGATAAGCAGCAATTTGCGGGCAGAGCGTATTTTTCCGCCCCCGAAATCGACGGCAAAGTGTATTTCAACGCCCCCGAAGCGGAAGAGGGCAAAGAGTACGAAGTAATCATAGAAAAAGCGGTTGCGCCCGATTTATACGGCGCAACGGAAAATTATCGAGCTTGAAAAAATCAAGCGAAAATCAAAGGAGTGAACTCAATGAATTTACCCAATAAATTATCGGTATTGCGAATTTGCTTAATTCCGGTATTCGTGCTGTTTTTCTTTTTAACGGCGCTGCCGTACAACTACGTATACGCTGCCGTCGTGTTTGCGATCGCCGCCGTTACGGACTTTTTAGACGGCAGAATCGCAAGAAAGCGCGGCCTGGTCACCAATCTCGGCAAATTTCTCGATCCCATCGCCGATAAAGTGCTTGTTTCTACGGCGTTCGTGTTAATGCTCACGAACAAAGAGATTTTCGGCTTGTTCGGCTACGGCTTTTACGTTGCGGGTGCGGTGTGCGTTTGTCTGATTCTCGCGCGAGAGCTGATTATCAGCGCGTTTCGCCAGATCGCTGCGGCAAACGGCGTGGTGCTTGCGGCGGATATGCTCGGCAAACTCAAAACCAACGCGCAGGATTATTGTATCGCGGTGCTGATCGCTTCGGCGGCGTTTTCGGGTACGGCGCAGAAAGTTTTGTGCATTATCGGACTTGTGCTTTTTGCGGCGGCTGCGGTGCTTACCGTGCTTTCGGGCGTATCGTATATCGTGAAAAATCCCGACGTTTTAAAAACGGAAAAGTAAAAAGAAAAAACGAAAAAACAAGAGGTGAAAAAGCGAATGCAGACGGCGGCGATTATCGTGCAGAATATCCCGTTCGGCGGCGAAGAAATTTTCGGCGAAACAGAAATCGCGTGTAAAATTTCCGAGCTGCGCTTTTTGCCGTACGAAAAAAACGTTTCCGCCGTGATTTTATCGTATGCCGCGCAGGATAACGCCGTGCTTGTGTTTGCGGAAGAAGCGGCTTTGCCCGCGCTTTCGAAAAATCTTGCCGAAGAAGCGGACGATTTTCTGCAATGCTTTGAAGACGGCTCGGGCGTGTTCACGAAAGGCGAAGCCGATATTTATCTTTCGCCGCTGCCTGCGGAAAAACGGCGCGCGTTTATGAAAAACGTCTGCCTGCCGCGATTGAAGCGGCGCGGCGCGATTCCCGAAAAAATTGTGCTTCGCGGCGTGGGTTGCGATAAAAAACTCTTGGAAAAATGTATCGTTCAATGCGAAAAAGCGGCGGAAAACGCAGGTAAAAAGCTTGAATTTTTCGTATCGGAACACTACGACGATACCCGTATCGAAATCAATTATCCCGCCGACGCGCCGAAACTGCTCATGGACGAAGTAACGAGAATTTTCGTAGACGCGTTTCCCGAAGAGCTGTATTCTATGGACGATACCCCGCTTGAAAAACGCCTTTGCGAGCTTTTAAAGGTGCGCGGCAAAAAAATCAGCGTGGCGGAATCGTTTACGGGCGGGGGCGTAGGCAGTCGCATTGTATCCGTTCCGGGCGCAAGCGAAGTGTATTTCGAAGGATTGAATACGTACAGCGGCAACGCGAAAATCAAGCGGCTCGGCGTTTCGCCGTTCACGTTAAACACGGTGGGCGCGGTTTCCGATCAGACGGCTTACGAAATGTGTGCGGGGCTTTTGTCCTCGGGCGATTGCGACGCAGCGATCGCCACCACGGGTCTGGCAGGGCCGAAAAGCGACGAAAGCGGCTTGCCGGTAGGTCTTTGCTTCCTTGCCGCGGGGGTGGAAGGGAAAATATATATCGCGCGCCACATTTTCACGGGCAATCGCACGGAAATCACCCAAAAAGCCATCAATCACGCGCTTTTTTGGGCGTACAAACATTTGAAATAAGGATAAAACTTCGCGCTTGCAGGCAAAATACAGCGCGAAAATAAATCAAAAAAACCAAACAGGAGAAACACATAAATGGCAATCGAAAAAAATTCCGAAAAA
>CALARO010000146.1 GCA_937888935.1 uncultured Clostridia bacterium | reverse complement strand
CAAAAGGCGAATTCCGGTTTGTTCAAGGGCGCGAACGGATATGTTGCGGAAAACGATTCGTATATCGGCGTGGATTTCGGCTCGGCGGAAGGATTCACCGTGATTGAAAAACAGACGTTTACCGTAGAGACGGGTTGCGGCGGCGTGATTTTCAACGGGACGTCGGCGATCGCGCTCCTTCTTCTGGCGACGGCGGCTGTAGCGATCGTTATGGCGAAGTCCTCCGACAAGAAACGTTAAATTGATGAATCAATGCAAAAATGTTTGTTTCGGGAAGCGGATTTTCCGCTTCCCGGAACAGACGGATAAAGGACAGTCATGAAAAAATTCATCGTAATTTCCCATACGCATTGGGACAGGGAATGGTATATGCCTTTTTCCGTGTTCCGCCTGAAACTGGTTGACCTTATCGATCGGCTGTTCGCCGTTCTTGAGAAGGATCCGGATTTTATCTTTCATCTCGACGCGCAGACGGTGGTGCTGGAAGATTATCTTGCCATTCGCCCGCAGAACGAGGAAAAATTAAAAAAATATATTTCTTCGGGGAATATCCGCGTGGGACCGTGGTATTTGCAGAACGATTTTTATCTTACCGACGGCGAGGTTACGGTGCGGAATCTTATGATTGGCACGGAAATAGCGAATCGCTTCGGAAAGTGCGGCACGGTGGGATATGCGCCCGATCAGTTCGGCAATATTTCGCAGCTTCCGCAGATTTTAAAAGATTTCGGGCTGAAAGCCTTTGTGTTCGGGCGCGGTTTTCGCATATACGAACGGAAAAACGGCGTCCGCTGCGAGAAGAAACTTCCCGCCGAATTCGAATGGGTGGGGGCGGACGGTACGAAGTGCCTTGCCGTGCATCTGAAATACTGGTACAATAACGCGCAGCATATTCCCGCGGAGCGCGAACTGGCGCATCTGCTGCTGGATATCAACGAGCGGAATTTCGAAGGGCTGAACGTATCGCCTTACATTCTGCTGATGAACGGAGTGGATCATCTGGAAGCGCAGGGAGACGTGCGCGGGATTATCGCGGAGCTGCGCGGGGACGGTGTGGATATCGAACAGACGAGTCTCGACGATTATATAGAAAAAATGCTGGCGGCAACGGAAGGGAAAAAACTTTTCGCTTACCGCGGCGCGCTCAACAAAGGCGGGGATTATGATTTGTTAAAGGGCTGCTGGTCCTCCCGGTGCTATTTAAAAACGGAGAACGTCCGTTTGCAGGATTTATTGATTCATCGGCTGGAACCCTTATACGCTTATTTGGAAGAGAGCGGTTTTTCGGGAGTTTATCCTGCGGACGAATTAAAATATCTCTGGAAAGAACTGATGAAAAATCATCCGCACGACAATATCTGCGGGTGTTCGCGCGACGAAACGCATCGCCATATGGAAGATTCTTTCGCGCGCATACGAGAAATGGGGGAAGAACTTCTTTCCCGCGGGCTGAAAATCGCGGCTGCGCACGGCAGGCATCCTCTTGCCGAAGATCGGAATTATTCCGTAATGGTATTTAACGGAACGGAACGCGAACAAAGCGCGGTAGCGGAAGCCTGTATGCGGTTTCTTCGCGACGAAAATATCGAAGAGTTTGCGCTTGTGAACGAAGCGGGAAATTCTCTGCCGTATGAAATTGTTGATCGCAGCGAGGGGCCGGGGGACGTGTTCAGTCCGCTGAATCTTCCCGGCGTACTCGACGTGGATTATGTACGGATTCGTTTTTATGCGGAAAAGATTCCCGCATATACGGCAAAACAGTTTGCCGTTGTGCCGCACGTAGAAGGCGTAAAGGCAAAGCCTGCCGCCGCGGCGCGTGGAATCGAAAATGAATTTTATGAACTTTATGCGGAAGAAAAAACGCTGGTTCTGCGCGATAAGCGTACGGGAACAATTTACCGCAATCCG
>CALARO010000145.1 GCA_937888935.1 uncultured Clostridia bacterium | reverse complement strand
TTATTTTAACTTTTTTCCTTTTTTCATACCCCAACATTTGACTTTGAGCCAAAAAATCTCTTCTTGCACAAGCCGCACAATCGGCTATTTTGCAAAAAGAGATTTTTATTTTTTCTTCCGCCTTTTAATCTTTCGCCAAATTCAGCGAGCGGCGCACCGCGTCGCGCCATTTTTCCAGACGCTTTTCCCGCTCGGCTTCTTCCATGCAGGGCGCGTATTTCTTATCGGCTTGCCACAATTTTTTCAGCTCGGACTTGTCTTTCCACACCCCCGCGCCCAAGCCCGCCAGATACGCCGCCCCGAGCGCCGTGGTTTCCCGTATTTCCGGCGTAACCACCCGCTTCCCAGCTATATCCGCCTGAAATTGCATCAAAAATCTATCCCGCGACGCGCCGCCGTCCGCTTTCAACGTTTTCAGCGGCAAGCCTGTGTCCTTTTCCATCGCAAAAATCAATTCCGCGGACTGAAACGCGATGCTTTCCTGTGCGGCGCGGATAATATGCTCTCTGCGAGTGCCGCGCGTGATTCCCACGATCGCCCCGCGCGCGTACATATCCCAATACGGCGCGCCGATGCCCGTGAACGCCGGCACAAAATACACTCCGCCCGTATCAGGCACTTTGCCCGCGTAGTATTCCGCATCTTTACTCTCGGCGAAAAACCGCATTTCGTCGCGCAGCCATTGTATCACCGCGCCTCCGATAAACACGCTGCCTTCCAGGGCGTACTGCGCCCGCTCGCTTTTTGTGGTTGCCGCCACGGTGGTGAGCAGTCCGTTCTTGCTCGCCGCAGGCGTTTCGCCCGTATTCATCAGAAAAAAGCAGCCTGTGCCGTAGGTATTTTTCGCTTCGCCCGGCTTAAAACAGCATTGTCCGAACAGGGCGGACTGCTGATCGCCAGCCACGCCGAAAATCGGAATTTCCGCGCCGCCCACGGGCGCGTATCCGTACAATTCGCCCGAGCTTTTTACTTCAGGCAGCATCTCGCGCGGAATATTAAAAAGCCGCAAAAGCTCTTCGTCCCATTCGAGCGTGTGAATATTAAAAAGCATGGTGCGCGCGGCGTTCGTGCGATCGGTGGCGTGCGTTTTGCCGCCCGTCAGCTTCCACACAAGGTAGCTATCCACCGTGCCAAGCAGCAGCTCGCCCCGCTTCGCCCGCTCGCGCTTCGGGTCTACTTCATCAAGTATCCATTCCGCTTTCGAAGCCGAAAAATACGCGTCCGGCACAAGTCCCGTTTTTTCGCGGATCATCCCGCCCGCGCCCGATTTCACAAGCTCTTCGATGCGCCCCGCCGTGCGGCGGCATTGCCACACAATCGCGTTGTAAACGGGTTTGCCCGTGGTTTTTTCCCATACGATCGTGGTTTCGCGCTGATTGGTGATGCCGATCGCCGCAATCTCTTCCGCGCTTACGCCGCTTTTCGCCAGCACTTCCATCATAATTCCGTACTGACTGCCCCAGATATCGGTGGGATCGTGTTCCACCCACCCTTCGCGCGGGTAAATCTGCGGAAATTCCCGATG
>CALARO010000144.1 GCA_937888935.1 uncultured Clostridia bacterium | reverse complement strand
CCATTTTCAGCACGGCGGAAAAGCAATCGGATAATTCGCGGGTGGCTTCCGCGTTCAGTTTCGGCGCGTTTTCAAACGCGCCGATTTTCTCTTCCAACCCTTCCGTTTCCAGCCTGTCGCCCACCGATAACGCGCACTTTTTCAAGCGTTTCAGAAGCTCTTTCGCGTGGCAAAGTTCCACGGGGTTTTCGGCGTATTCTTCCCCGTTTAAGGGGGGTAGTACCGCGTTTTCGCGCAATTTTTCGCGGACGTAACCGTTGCCGCGCTCGGGCAGAACGTACTCTTTTGCGGCGCGCGCGGCTTCGAATTTTTCGCGGCGCAAATCCCGCTTTTTCGCGCGGCGAACGTGCAGCAAAAACGCCGCGTAAAGCAGGCAATATAAGGCGGCAAGGCACTTATAAAGCGTGCGTTTATCGGATAAATTCAACGCGCGGCAACAATTCGCCGCGAGCGTGAATAAAAGAAAAAACGCGCCGCACAAGGCGAAAAAAGCCGCGTTTTTACGCAAAAAACACGCGAAAAACAGCGTGAAAAAGGCGCAAAACACGCCGAAAATCAGCAAAATTACGGGCGAAATTTCGATTTTTTGGGCAAATTCAAGCATTTTCATGAGGAAATTATGCTCTTTTTCGAAGAAATTTAACCGTTTTTAAAAGAAATTTGCCCGATTTTCAAAGACTTTTTTCAAATTTCAAGAGAGTATCCGCGCAATAAGTTAAGAATTGTACAACGAATATTCTTCTCGTCGATCCCCGAAATTTTCGCCACGGCTTTGCGGTACAATTCGAGTTGCGGCGTATATTTTTTCCGCAGCGAATTTTCATCGCGCGAAGAAAATTTGTAGTCCACGATATGCGCGCGGTCTTTTTCGAGCAGAAGCAAATCCGCCGCGCCCTGAAAAAGCGTGGTTTCGTTTCCGATTTTTCCGTAGCGGGAAGGATCGAAAAAATACACGTCTTTCACGGGCAGCGCAACGAGAAAATTCCGTTCGCGCAAAATCTGCGCGCCGGGGGCGGGGCGGGCGGAAACTTCCGCAAACCGCGCGAACAATTTATTTTTTAAAAGCGAAGCGATTCCGCGCTTAAAAGATCCGCCGCCCGCATGCGCGCGCGTTCCTTATTCACAAGCTCCGCCGAAGTATCGCCGCCCGCGCGAAGAAACGCGAAATCGGCGTACTGCAAAAACGCGTGACAGGCAAGACCCGTGAGCCGATGATTTTTTCCGCCGTCCGAAGAAAAATCGAACGCGCCCGAATAATTTTCTTCTTCCGAAAATTCCGAGCCGACCGCAGCCGCCGCGCCAGCGCCCGAAAACGCCGCTTCGATTTCGCTCATCACCGCCGTGGCGGATTGCTTCACGGGCAGATTTTCGCCGCCCGCGAACGGATATTCCCTTTTCAGTTCGCAAAGAACGGATTTTTCGAGCGTTTCGTCGATTTCCGTGGCGTACACCGTCTGCTTCGGCTCGGAAGTTTCTTCTTCCGCCTGCTCTTTCACGAGATACTCTTCAAACACGTGTTCCGGAATAAACTCGGCGTAAGTATTCGCGTAAAGCACGTTCATGGGCGGGGGCGTTTTGCCGAACACCACGTGCAGCGCGAATTTCGCGCGCGTGAGCGCAACGTAAAATACGTTCAGCTCGTCCGCGCGCTCGGCGGCGATTTTCTTCTCGTCGATCAGATCGCGCAGCAGCGTTTCGCGCTTCACCATATTCTTTACGTCGTACCTTCTTGTGGCGACGCCGAGTTCGCTATCCGCCGAAAGCTCGCCGCGATCGTTTTTGCCGCGGAACGGATCGCACGCGTCGCCGAGAATCACCACGGGGTATTCCAGACCTTTGGAAGAGTGCATCGTGAGAATTTTCACCACGTTTTCCCCCGCGTTTTCTTCGTACAAAATCTCGCCTTTCATCAGCTTTAATTTCACTAAAAATTCGTGGACGGAAAGCGGCTCGGGATCGGAAGCGAACGAAAGAAAATAATGCAACCTTTTCAGGCACTCTTTGCCCGTTTTCCGCGCGAGCAAGCCCGCTTCCGCGCCGCAATCGGAAAACAGCCGCGTAAGCACTTCTTCCGCGCCCGCCACGCACGCAAGATCGCGAAGATAAGAAAAATAGGCGAAAAACGCGCGCAATCTTTTTGAAATATCGTCCGACTTATCGCGGGCGTAGGCGCGGCACGCGCCGCGATACGTGGTTTCTTCGGGGTATGCAAGGCGGATCGCCGCAAGCTCGTCCGGCAGAAAATTACCCGCAGGAGAACAAAGCGCGGAACAAAGCGGCACGTCCTGCTCGGCGTTGTCGATATACGAAAGAATATCTTTCGCCATTTTGATTTCCGGATAATCGTCCAGGCAGACGGGCGAACACGCCGAAAACGGAATATCTTCAAACGTGAACGCGGCGATAATGCCCTGCGTGACGGGCTGGCGGTTTTTGCGCACAAGCACCGCGAAGTCGCCGTAGCCGATCTGCCGAGTTTCGTCGGAATCGGGGTCGTAGTACGTGCGCTGCAATTCTTCTTTTACGATACGCGCGATTTCGTCGCCCGTTTCGCACCTGCCCGCGAGTGCGTTGAATTTCTCGTCGCGCACGAGTTTGCTGCGCTCGAACACGGAATACACGCCGGAAACGGGCGGCTTTACGCGCT
>CALARO010000143.1 GCA_937888935.1 uncultured Clostridia bacterium | reverse complement strand
TGGAGGTTGCAAAAAGCAACCGAAATATTCCGCCGAGCAGGATAAATATCTTTTCGGGATGTGCGAGCTGACTTCCGAAACGATGCCTTCTGCTGTGGATAGCGGCGTCACGAACGAATGGACGGCGAAAAAAATGGGCGAACTCGGCGTGAAAACGGCGCGGGTGTGGATGCATCATACGAACATACTGTACCGTGCGGAGAAGTCCGACGAGCTGTATTTAAATAAAAACGTAGCCGAAAAATACCACGATTATATTTCCGCGTTGAAAGCGGCGGGTGTAGAGCGTATTCTGGCAATGAGCCACACGTTCATTCATCCTTACGGGTACGTGGGCGATGAAACTTCCGTGCCTGATCCGTACGACGACGGCGAAACGTATCTGCGATTTTTAAAAATGTACGAAAACGCGTATGCGCTGATCGCCGAAGAATTTCCCGAAATCGGCTTTTTCGAACCCGGCAATGAGTGGGATGACGAAGAACAGGGCATATATCTTCACCGCGCGGGGTGGTCGGGCAAAGGCGACGGCGCAAACACGTATTCCGCAAAAGAAGCGGGCTATATCGCCGCCGATATGTGCTACTATGCGAATAAAGGCGTAAAATCGAAGAATCCGCAGGCGAAAATCTTATCGCCCGGCACAACGTATATGGAATCGGGCAAAACGTTTCTCGAAGCGATGTATTCTTCTGTGCAGGAGCGGCGGCATCCCACGGGCGAAGAGTACGCGAATACGAATTACAACGATTACTGGCAGATCGTGGCGTGGCATCCCTATCTTCAACCCGCGTTGGAAAAAGACGAGGACGAAGCCGCAATCGAAGAGTGGACGAAGTACAATCTCGGCTGGCACGATATTCTTGTGAAATACGGCGACGGCGAAAAAACAATGTGGGCAACGGAAGTGGGCTTCACCGACGATCGGTATAAAGGCTCGGGCGGGCAGGAAATCATCGCGCAGAGAATGAAAATGATGCTTGATTCGGTAAAGCAAAATATGCCGTGGGTAGAAACGTTTTTCTATTTTCGGCTTGCCACGTGCGAAGAACATCTGATTTCTTCGTACGAAAACGGGTTCGGGCTTTTTTATTCACCGAATCACGCCGATAAGGCGCGCCGAAACCGATTGCAAAAATGCTGTACGCCTATTTTAACGGAAAAGAATCCACGGAAACCACGTTTTCGCGTTGATTTTATAAAAAGCTCGGAACAAATATTTTTTCAGGAGGATTTGAAATGACAGAAAAAGCAGAAGTGTACGAAAAGCCTTCCGTTTCCGTTCGTTTCGTTTTGAAAGAAAGCGAAATCGTACGGACTTCGGACTGGCACGAATAGACGGCG
>CALARO010000142.1 GCA_937888935.1 uncultured Clostridia bacterium | reverse complement strand
ACTAAGCGTAAACGAGCAAGGGCAAGCGCAGACAAAGCCGCGAGATGCGCCGTTATGCGATTTCTTTATGAAAGCTACTTGTCGAGATACAATATCCTGCGGCAGCTCTCGCACTCGATCACGCCTTCTTTCAGCTTGCTCATCGCCGCCAAAGGCACTTCCATGCCGCAGAAAGGGCATCTGCCGTCTTTCAGCGGGAACACCACGGGAAATACCTTTTCCTTGCGCTTCGTAAGGTACTTCGCCATCGCGCCTTCGGGAATATCTTTCGCAATGCCCGCAAGTTCCTTTTCCAGAGCTTTTTTCTCGTCGTCGCGGCTCGCTTTCACGGCTTTGTACTTCTCGCTTGCTTCCGCGTACTTTTTCTGCATCGCAAGCACCTGCTTTTTCAGCTCTTTGTATTCCGCGTCCGTATCTTTCACGCTCTTCACAAGCGCGGCAAGCTCGCTCTTCGTCTTGCGCAACGTATCCAGCTGTTTCAGCGCGGCTTTCTTATAATACGAAACGTCGCCGCCGCCCGCAATCAGCTCGTCGATCCCCGCAAAATCCGCAAGATCCTTTTCCACCGCCGTGCAGCCTTCTTCCACCGCCGCCGCCTTTTCTTTCAGCGCGCGCGCCTTCGCTTCCAGAGAATCCAGCTTCTCCGCCGCGCCTTCCAGGAATTTCTTCACCTTCACGTATTCCTTGCGCTCGTCACACGAAGCAAGTTCCCGTTCTAAGGCGAAAAGCTTCTTATCCGTTTCCTGATACCTTAAAATTGCCGTCAAATCAGACATATTTTCCTACCTGCCTTTCCGTCAGAGCAGCACGGAGTTTTCGAAATATTCGCAAACTACCCCCGCCGTTCCCACGATTTTTTTCACTTTTAAATAAAATTGTTCAAACCCGTAACTTTCCGAAGCGTAATGCGTGGGCGCAATCACCGCCATCCCCCGCGAAACCGCTTCTTTTAAAATATGGTGCTTGAAGTCGGAAGAAATCAGTACGTCCGCCCCGTTCTTCACGGCAAACGCCAACGCTTCTTCGTCCGCCCCTGCGCCGCAGAACGACGCCGCACGCTTCACTTTCTTGTACGCCGAAGCGTATAAAAGCGTATGCTTTCCCGTAAGTACCCGATCGAGCGACAGTTTCAACGCCGCCGCGCTCACTTCCTTTCCGCCCGCCAGATCGTACGCGCGCCCGTACCCGCCGTTGCCGCACGCAAAGTCAAGCATTTTTTCTTCCGCCGCGCCGCAATCTGCATTGCAATCCGCGCCGCAACCGGGTTCGCCAAGCGCGTCTCTCGCCGCCTGCCGCACCGCCCGCGCAAGACATTCGTCTATTCCGTCTTCCGCAGCGTCCAGATTCAGATGCATCGAAATCACGGAAATGCCCGCCCGCGCCGCCGCAAGCACCGCGCCGCCCGTTTCGTCCGCAGCCGAAAGCGAAGAGAGCTTCGAATAAATCGCGGGGTGATGCGTAACAATCGCGCCCGCGCCGATTTTCGCCGCTTTTTCCACCGCCGCAGCCGAAAGATCCAGCGCGAACACCGCCGCGCGCACTTCATTGCCGCAGTCGATTAAAAGACCGCTGTTATCGTATGCGCCGTACCGCGAACAAAATTCTTTGCTGTACGCAATCGGCGCGATCGGCTCGATGAGATTAAAAAATTCAGTCGATTTCACCCGAAATCACCCCCCGCAAAAAATCCCGCCGCGCTATCAGTTCGCCGCGCGATACGTCGCTTAACTTCCCGCCGCCAAGGTACTTTTCCACCCTTGCGAGCTTCTCGCCCAAACGCTTTAAAAACGCCGCCGACTTCTCTTGCATATTCTCGTACCCGAACGCGTATTCCCCGCGCGTGTACGCCTGCGCCGCTTCGTTTTCGTCGCGCCGCCGCCCCACAATGCAATCGTAAGGCTTGCCGCCGCATTCAAACGTGTAATCGCGCTCTAAATACGCGCCGTTTGCAATTAAGTATCTCCTGAGCTTCTCGCCGTCCAGCATCGGCTGAAATACAAACCGCCCGGGCAGAAAACCGTACTTTTCGTGAGAAAGTATATCCACAATCTCGCTGCCGCCCATGCCCGCGATCAGCACTTCTTCCGTATCTTTCGGCACGCCGAAAAACCCGTCGCCGAGTACCCCCACGGCTTTCCCCGCCGCCACGTACTTTTCAAGCCGTTTTTTCGCCTTTTCCAAGCTTCCCTTGCTCACGTCCGAAAAATACAGCTTTTCGCACAGCCCGTTTTTCAGCATGTACTCGCTCATATACCCGTGATCGCACCCCACGTCCGCAAACGTTTCCGCCGGGGCAAGGTGCGAGCAAAGGATT
>CALARO010000141.1 GCA_937888935.1 uncultured Clostridia bacterium | reverse complement strand
CATATCGTTCTTTTCCGCCGCGGTTGCCAGAGGGATCAGCACTTTATTCCAGCCCACGCTGCAATAATCGAACAGCGAAGAAATTTCAAACGCGTATTTATGCGCGTCGCCGCTTTCGTACTGCGCCTGCGAACTGACGTCCACGATAAACGTTCCTTCCATCGCTTTGTAAGCGTTAAGCGACGCTTCGTCCGCAAAATTCACCCAGAACGTAAACGCGCCTTTGCCCGACGCATAAATCTTGCTCGCGTCGTACGCCTGTTCCAGAGAGAAAATCGTAAGCACGCTGCCCCAGCCCGTGCAACCGTAAGCCGTTACTTCCTTGCCGCCCACGGTTTCCGTGGAAGCGGTCATGTTGGAAGAAGAGCCGATGTTCATTTCTACGTCCGCGGGAATTTCGGGTTCGTCGCCGCGATCTTTCACCACCTGTATGCTTTCTTCGTCCGTCGTCGTTGCCGTGAAACCGGCAAACTTCATACTGCTCGGAGCCCCCGTAAGTCCGCACCCCGTTCCGTTCAGACGAATACTGTATACTTTGCTCCAGTCCATGTCGTTCTTTTCGCCTGCAGCCGCAAGAGGAAGCAGAATTTTATTCCAGCCCACTTCGCAGTCCGCAAACACGGAATTGATTACAAACGAATATTTGTGATCGTCGCTGTACGAAGCTCCGGAGCTGATATCGATATTGAAATTCCCGGTCGCATTCTTGTAAGCGTCCAGCGCCGTCTGATCGTTGAAACACAGCCAGAACGTAATCGCACCTTTGTTCGTCGCATACACCGCGCTCGCGTCGTACTCTTTATCGAGCGTGAAATACGTAAGCACGTTGCCCCAGCCCGTGCAGCCGTAAGCCTTCATTTCTTTTCCGTCCACGGTTTCCGTGGAAGCGGTCATATTGTCGGACGAGCCGATGTTCATTTCCACGTCGGCGGGCATTTCGGCTTCTTCTTTTACCACCTGCATGCTTTCTTTGTCCGTCGTTGTCGCCGTGAAGCCCGCAAACTTCATGCTGCTCGCACCGCCGCTCAGTCCGCAACCGTCGCCGTTCAGACGGATATTGCACACGTTGCTCCAGTCCATGTCGTTCTTTTCCGCCGCAGCCGCAAAAGGAAGCAGAATCTTATTCCAGCCCACTTCGCAATCCGCAAACAGAGAATTGGCTACAAACGAATACTTGTGCGCGTCGCTGTACGAAGCGCCCGAACTGACGTCGATATTGAAATTTCCGGAAAGATTCCGATAAGCGTTCAGCGAAGTCTGATCGTTGAAACACAGCCAGAACGTAATCGCGCCTTTGTTTGTCGCGTACACCGCGCTTGCGTCCGCCGGGTCCAGCGTAAAATACGTGAGTATGTTTCCCCAGCCCGAACAGCCGTAAGCCGTCGTTTCCTTTCCGTCCACGGTTTCCGTAGACGAACTCATATTACTCGATGCCGTGATATTCAGCGCCACGTCCGCGGGATTTTCCGCCCAGACGACAGACGCAACCGAAAGACACCCCAACATAAATGTTGCTACGAGAGCGAATACCGCGCTGAAAATCGCAGTATACCAGTGTTTGATTTTCTTCATATTTTCTCCTTCTTATCTGCTCACTTCGCGGAGCCGTTCTGTTGCGCCATCAACCCGTAGAACGTGTAGGGATCGACGATTCTGAAATTGTAGTCTTTATACTCTTGCGTAAGTTTCTGATAAAGCTCGTATACGTTGGAAGGGTCGCGAAGAATAAACCGGACGTTACGGAACGTGCTCTGATCTCCCGCTTTCTTCACAGAGAAATTCTTCACGAAAGAATCCGCGTTTCCGTTATATTCGATGCTGGAAACGGTCTGAATGCCGTCTACCGCCTCGCCGTTATAAGGAAAGTTCGTCGCCATGCCCTTGCAGAATTTCTCATAACATTCCACAATTTCCTTCGAAACGGAAGAACGCGTAACCACAAAGCCCGTATAGTCTATATCGAAACGTTCGTACAATACCTTATTATACGCCGCCCACAAATCGAGGTTCCCGTAAACGCCTTCGTGCATCGAATTCGCGTACGCCATGGGGTTGAGATATCCCGCGCCGTTATCGCCCGCCACGAAATAATCGTTTGCCGTTGCCGTGGAATACATCATATCCACCACGTGCCCCGCGCGCTTGGCAATATCCAGCGAGAACGTCCAGCAAAGCGGAATCTCTCCGCGTCTGGAGTCGTTCCAGAGTTTAATCATGGCCGTGTTCAGCCATGCCGAAGCGTCGAAATCGCCCATGTAGAACAGCAGATAATTCACGCCTTGTTCGTTCTCGGCAGGCAGGCTCTCTTTTACGGTTTTCGCACCTTTCTGCGTGTAAGAAGCCTTCATCGTATAATTCATATAAATCGACGCGTTCGCCATCGCCGTGTAGCTGGGCGCGTCCGCGTTGATGTACGCGTTATAGATGGAGAACAGCCATACGGTTTCCCATTCGCACGTTACTTCTCCCGAAGCCACGGGATTGGTGTAACGGGTATATTTCAGATGCCAAGGCGTGAAACCGCCCACGTCGATGGGCTTGCTTTCGTCCGCGCTTTCCGCATACGCCGCCTGAGAACGCATGATCGCGTTGAACGTAGCGTAATCAATGGTGCCGTTATCCGTATCGATGTTCTGCTGATCGGGGTCGTCGTCCGGAATCTCGAATTCCATGGGCGACAAATCGAAGAAGAACGCCTTGTTCGCGATATAGTAATCGCGGTTGGAAAGGAACATGTTCTGCAAATCGCTGTACGCGGCGAACACGGTGTTCGAACCGTATGCGTCAACGTGATACGCCATCATGTGCGAATTCGTTTTGTGCGTATCCAGATAGTTCTCTTTCGCCCAGACGTACGCGTCGTTTTTGCGGCTGCCCGTAGACGGGGTTTCCGTGCCGTAAATCGTTCCGCTGCCCGTAAACTTTTCGCCGAGATTCACTTTGATTTCTTTGCCCGCAAAAGCGGAATTATTCTGCAAATACCAGTACAGACTGTTGCGTACGGTGCTGTAACGCACGGGCAGAAGGTCGTCCGCGCCGCACGCCGTGGCAACGGCGTTTACCGTAGCGGGAACGGCGGAATCCCACGCCGCAAACCCCTTATAATAATCTTTGAATAGATTGAGCAACGTCATCGGCGATTGCACCGTAACCACGTTTTTCTCTCCGAGGAAGTTCCCTTCCTGCGTAAGATAATTCAGCCAGAATCCGTCTACGTCCTCCGAGAAATTGTTCGCCGCCGTAAAACGGATAAACAGGCGCTGCCCGTCGCGATTGACAAGTCCCTGCAGCGTGCTGATAAGGTTTGCGATATCGTACTGTTCTTCCGCATCCGCCGCCCGCGTTAACATATAATCGTACAAATCGAAGAAATAGAGCGCCGATTCGCTGTACTCCACGTTCTCTTTAATATCCGCGCCGAGCAGAGATTCGCCCGTGGCGGAAAAATCGGGCAGACTGTCGTTCGTTCTGCTCATAATGCCGAATTCGGAAACGCGCACGTAATTCGTGCCCGGCCAGTAAATTTCAAACGTCGCTTCCGTTGTGGTTTCCACGGGGAACGTGAACGTAAAATCCTGATACGTCAGTTTCGCGTCGAATTCACTGATATGTACATTGCTTCTCCCGAGTTCTCTGCCCGCGTCGTCCAGCACGCGCAACACGCACGCAACGTCTTTCGACGAAGTACTGCGTTCGTTGATAAGCAGTCGCGCAGCCGCCGTATACGCCGTAGGATGAAGCACCTCGGTTTGCACCGAGCAGAGCGCGCCGACGTTGGTATCGAGCACCGCGCCCCAGCCGTCGTCGATCGCAAGGTCGCCCGTTTCGTGCACCACTTCGGAATCGGAAGCCGCCCATACTTTGCTGTACGCGCCGTACGTCTTTTCCACGTCCTTCGTTTCCGTGGTCGTCTTGCCGCATCCCGTCATTCCGAAAAGCGCAAGCAAGCCGCTCATTGCAATTGCTAATTGTTTTTTCATGTATTCCTCCTTCATAATCACGGTTTCCCGTTTTATTTAACTTTTCACGCCGCCTACCGTAATTCCCTGTATGAAATACTTCTGACAGGAAATATACACCGCAATAGGCGGAATCATCATAAACACACCCATCGCCATAACCATGGGATAATTCATCAATCCTCCCGTACCCGCGGTATACAGGTAGTCGGACTGAATTTTCACCGACAGCACCCCGATCGGCCAAAGCGAACGCGCGCTCGGCAGAAAGAGCACGGGAAAAAGATAATCGTTCCACTGCCCGATGAAAGTCTGCAAAATCATCAGCGCCACGATGGGTTTGAGCATGGGCATGTAAATCGAGAAGATCACGCGGAAAAACCCCGCGCCGTCTATCTCCGCCGCCTCGCGGTAATCGTCGCCGATCTGTCGCAAAGACTGCTGCACAAGAAAAATATTATACGCCGAAATCCACCCCGTGATAAAGAGCACCT
>CALARO010000140.1 GCA_937888935.1 uncultured Clostridia bacterium | reverse complement strand
GCGAAGACGCCGAAAAGGGCAAGCAGGCGAAGGCGATTTATTACGTTTCCGACGAGACGCAGCAGGCGCAGTATATCCGCTTGTTTAAGGACGCGGGGCTGGACGCCGTGGTATGCGATACCTATATCGACCCGCATTTCATCAGCTTTATCGAGTATAAAAACCCGAGAAAGTGCCGTTTTGTGCGCATAGACGCGGACGTGGACGCCGCTTTGAAAGCCGACGGCGAAGTGAAGCAGGACGATTATAAAGATCTGATTGAGCTTGTGAAGAAGCATCTTGTGAACAAAGACATTGCGGTGAAAGCGGATAAGCTGAAAAACGCGGACGTGCCTGCGGTGATCAATGTGGAAGAGTTTATGCGCAGAATGTCTGAAATGAACAAGTTTTACGGCATGACGGAAGCGGACGCGATGAAGAATGCGACTCTGGTATTGAACGTGGCGAACGAAACCGTTTCGAAGCTGACGGAATTGCCGGAAGAGAAGCAGGAATTTATCGTAAATCAGATTTATTATCTTGCGATGCTTTCGTATAAGAAACTTTCGCCCGAAGAGCTTGCCGACTTTATGAAGCGCAGCGAAACGCTTCTGGCAGATTACGCGAAGTAAGCGGGTTGCGTTGAATTTCGCGCTTTGAATTTAGTGCTTTGAATAATTATGATACCGTATCGGTCTGATCGCCGATACGGTATTTTTTTGTACTTGTCCGTTCTGAAAGTACAAGCCGCCGCATACATTATACAGATGTTGGAATTTTTGCCTTTGGCGATCAGGAACGCGGTGACGCGGGCGGGCATCGAGAACGTGTACGAGCTGAGAGTGCGCGCGGGGTGTGCCGTGAAGGCGAATTTACGCGGCAATTACGTGTATTTCGGCGAGAACGGCGCGGCGGCGCGGGCGGAAAACGCGTTTTCTTTCGACGAGCGCGAGATTGCGGACATGGTTTACGGTGCGGGGAATTTTTCGGTGTATTCCGTGGAAGAGCAGCTGCGGCGCGGGTTTGTGACGGCGGCGGGCGGCGTGCGCGTGGG
>CALARO010000139.1 GCA_937888935.1 uncultured Clostridia bacterium | reverse complement strand
CATAATTCGCCTGAAAATAATCCGCCCGAAAATAACGCCGCCGAACGCTGACTTACAAATCTACAAATCGAGTATCGCTTTGCCGAAATAATTTTATCAGGTAAAAGTAGTTGAAACTTGTATATAATATTCGCCGTTCTCTTCTAATTCTTGCGTCATTTGAAATTCTTTTTCTCTACTCGCAAAATTCGTCGATCCGCCGGTCGCCGTTAAAATAATAGAATCGTTGAAAATAACATTATCCGATTCATCGACAATCGTAATATAATACATGCTATAAAAACGCAGATAATCGTTAGCTAATTGCCACGCTTCGAAATTGACGCTTTTTGACCCGCTATTCACTTCTAATGTTAACTTAAACACTCCGTCATAGCTGCCGTTTCTGTAAATCACCCCCATGTTTTCCCATCCTGTTCCTTCCGGATATGAATAGGAAAAAGAACCGGACGAATACGAAACGTCTAATTTTGAATAGGAAGAATCTGCTTTTTTACAATTTTTACAAAGCCTTTTTCCGTAATCATGCCCAAGCGCCGCAGTGTAATTTTTTTCGATTTCACTTTCGCAACGGCTGCACTTATATACGTCATACCCGGAAGAAGTACACGTTGCCGTATTTTTTATAAAAACGGAATAATCATGTCCTTGCGGATCTATACTTTTTTCAAAATCCGTGTTACAATCGTCGCAATGATATTTTGCGCTTCCTGTTTTCTCGCAAAAAACCGTTTCGCTTATTTTTCGCGCATTTTCATGCTTGCACCCACACGCCGAAAATATGCTTACGCATGCCATCACAACAGCCCCGACAAAATACTTTTTTATTTTCATAATTTAAATTTCCTTTATTGATAATTGTCAAATCCAAAATTGCGAACGGACAAATTCTGTGTTTCTAAAATCGTTCCAAAGCTTTTTACGCACGCATTGAGCCAAATTGTTGCCATTGCTATCGCTATATGTTTTCCCGTACCAGAAAACGAACAATAATCGTAATCAATCGCCGAAACATCTTCCGGAAATTTTTCGGCATATAATTTCCCGGTCAACATTCCTCCTGTCGTTCTCACCAAACGATATTCATAAATCCCCGCCGCATCGTATAAATATAATCTCGCATAAAAAGGTAACTGCAATTCGGTATCAGTAGCTTCAAGACAAATAAAATCTGATTTAGAATAAGGTTTTGGATAATATGATATATTAAATGTCAATTTATTGCCTTCATCGGTATATGTACTTGTAGTATCGTAATAGCATTCATAGCTCGCATTATACTTTAATGTTTTCAAGTAATTGCAAGTTGATTCGAAATAATTAATTCCGCAAATAGAACAAACTTCTTTACCTGTGTGTTCCGTGCATTTTTTTGTTTCGCTTTTTGAAGCCGAACACGACGAAAATAGCAAACTGCAACAAATGATAAGAAATTTATTTGTTTTTTTCACATTTATTTCCTCTTAAATTGTATTCTCTGAAAATGTAGGTTCGTTGAACGCCTTAATTTTCGCACAAAAATTATCAGATATTAATATTATATAAGAAGATTTCTTCTTTGTCAACCATTTTTAACTATTTTCTTTTATATTTTTATTATGACAATCGGTGATAAAATTAAAGAATTAAGATTAGAAAAAAATCTCTCGCAAATGCAATTAGCAAAACAAATCAATGTAAGCCAGAAAGCCGTTGATTATTGGGAACGCAACGTCAACGAGCCGAAATCAAGTTATATTATTTTACTTGTACGCTTTTTTGACATAAGTTTTGACGATTTCTTTTCCGATATCAACATATAAAAAAGCACCGCCGATACGGTGCTTTGATAAAAAATATTTTTCGCAAACTAAGTTGCGATTTTTGGGATTATTTGTTTTTTACCGACTTACAAATCGAGTATCGCTTTGCCGATATGTTCGGCGATTTTTGTGGCGGTAAGCGCGTATTCGCTCGTCTGCTTCGCCGCGATTTCCGCTGCTTTGCCCGCAAGATACGCGCCCGCGCACGCCGCCGAAAATAAATCCGCACCGCTCGCGGCAATCGCCGCGAGCAATCCCGCAAGCGTATCGCCGCTGCCGCCTTTCGCCTGTCCCGAATTGCCCGTGGCGTTGAACGCGACGTTCTCGTTTTTTTCGCCGTTTTTGCCGTTGTTGCCGCCCGCAATCAAGGTTTTTGCCCCCGAAACGCCTTTCAAAAGCACCGTTACGCCGTTTGCTGCGGCGTATTTTTTTGCTTCTTCTATCGCGCGTTCGCCGTCGTTTTCCGAAAACGCGGCATTGTCTATTCCTGTCAATCGAGCAAATTCTAAGGGGTGCGGCGTGATCAGCGCGGCGCATTTTTTGACTTTGAAAAGCTCTGCCGCGCCGTAAGCGCTGTAAAAACGGGCAAGCGCGTTGATGCCGTCGGCGTCGATCAGCAGTTTTCCTTCGTAATTTTTCAGTAAAAACGCAATAATTTTCGCCGTGTTTTTCGTATTCCCCATACCCATTCCCGCGGCGATCGCGTTATATTGTAAAATTGTTTTCAATTTTTTCGGGCGGAATTTCCACGCGCCGCCGGGGCATAAATCAAGCAAAATCGCTTCGGGAAGCCTGCCGATCAGCGCGGTTTTCAGCTTTTTCGGCACGCACAACGCCACGTACCCCGCGCCGCCGCAAAGCGCGCCCTGCGCCGCAAGCACCGCCGCGCCCGAATATTGCATGCTGCCCGCCAGAATCGCCGCCTTCCCGTACGTGCCTTTGTTTGATACGGCTTTCCGCGGCGGCAACATCGCTTTTACGTCCGCCGATTTCAAAATTCGTATCTCGTTTTTCATTCGTTCGCCCCCGTTCTGCCCCTGTTTTTTCTTTTTTTTGCTTCGCCAGACAGCCAAGCGCGTTTTTACGTGCGCATTTTCACGATTTCCGCCGCCGAAAACCGCTTTTCTTCGCCCCCGACAAGCACGCGCAACCTGCCGCGCTCGTCCGCGCCCAAAACCCGCGCGATAAAGCTGCCGCTCTCCGTGACAAGCACCATATTTTCGCCCACAAAACCGAAACGGGCAAGGTAGTCCCCGAAAATTCGCTTGTACGCGCTCTCGCCGCCCGAACATAAATCGGCATAATTTTGCAGTAAATTTTCAATCAGCCGCTCGCGCCACTTCTTCACGCTCTGCCTTTTTCCCGTTTCCGTAAGCACCGAAGCGGCGATATTTTCAAGTTCCGGCGGCAACTCGTTTTCCACGTTCAGTCCGATCCCGCATACGCTGCATATATCCATACGCTTGCCGTCCGTTTCCCCCGCCGCAGGCGAAGAAGCAGACGAAGAAGCGGACGCGGCATCGGGCGAAGAAAACGTATTTTCCGTTAAAATGCCGCAAATTTTTCTGCCGTTCACGAACACGTCGTTCGGCCACTTGATTTTCGCCTGCAAGCCGCCAGCTTCCAGCGTTCTGCACACCGCCGCGCACGTGCCTGCCATGATCAGAAACGATTTTTCAACGGGAAAATTCGGGTAGTACAGCACCGACGAAAGATACACGCCGCCCTTTTCCGAAGAAAACGATCTGCCTTTCGTGCCTTTGCCGCCGCTCTGCCGTCCCGCCGTTACGATGAGATTTTCACCGTTCTTTTTCATTTTTTCCGCGTATTCCTGCGTGGAAGTTATCCGCGAAAATTTCTTGATTTTTATCTGTGTGATGTCCATATTTTTTTAAAACTCGTCTTCGCCGCCGCGATATTTATCCGCAACCGACTTTGCCGTTTCGCTTTCGAACCCGCGCGAAATCAGCCGCCGGTACAATGCGGCGATCGTCTTCTGATCCGCCGCTTTTCCCCGCATATATTTCGCCGCAAGCTCTTCCGCCGCCCGCGCTTCGCCGAATGTTTCTTCTTCGCTTGCCGTATCTTCCGCCCGCGCTTCGTCGATCTCGGCAAACGCCGCCGAAATATCCCCTTCCGCTATGCCCTTGCCGAGCAATTCGTACTTGATCAGCCGCCGCCCCTTGCGCTTGCCCGCCGATAAGGCATAGGTTTTCGCATACGCCGCGTCGTTGATAAACCCGTAGGAACGCATTTTTTCGATCACGTAGTTTTCCACCGTGGGCAGATACCCCTTGCCTTGCAAAAACTTACGCACGTCCTTTTCCGTCTTCGCGCACGCCGAAATGTGCGTTAACGCCTTATCGAGCGCGGCGCTTTTCTCGCTCTCGCTCTGCAATTCGTCCAGGCGGTTTTCGTCGATCGTAAGCCCCGCTTTCAGACGGTTTTTCACCGCCGTTTCCAGCGTAAGACCGCAATAAAATCTGCCGTCAACGTACACGTTGCAGCGGCGTTTATCTTTGATTTGCGGCGTGATCGCCGTGATTTCGCCCAAAATCGCACCTCGCTTCGGAATATTTTTCTACAAAACAGTATAGCCGTTTTTTTGAAAAATGTCAACCGCGCAGCGGCGGGCGCAACACCTTCGGATAAAATTTTTAAGAATTTTCAAAGTTTTTATAGATTTTCATTCGCTTTACGCGCTTTTTTCGTTTACTTTTCGGCAAAAAAGTGATACAATAAACAGGTGCTTGAAGCGGCGCGTGCTTTGTGCGAAACCTTTGCAAAACCTTTGCGGAATTTTTGCGGAATTTTCGGGCGGGCGGCGAGCCGCGCATACAAAAACTTTCGGGGCAAACCGAACGGAGGAAAAGGAATTATGGAAAACATTCGCGTAAACGAAAAAACGGGTCAGCAGGAATACGTGATCGATTTTGACGGGGTGCAGGCAAATCTGCCGATTTTACCCCTGCCGAGCGGCGTGAAAATCTGTTTTTTTAATCTGCACGGCAACGTGCTTTTAACGGAAAAATGCGCCGGGCTGCTCACGAAAAAAATCGGCGATTGCGAAGTGCTGATCACGGCGGAATCGAAAGGCTTGCAGCTTACGCATTGCGTGGCGCGCAACATGGGCATGCCGTTTTACGCCGTGGCGCGTAAAAGCAAAAAACTGTACATGCAGGACGGCATCGACGTGCCGATCGCATCTTCGATCACTACGGGCAAAGAACAAAGACTTTATTTATCTCGCCACGACGTGGATCTGATCAAGGGCAAAAAGGTGTGCATTGTAGACGACGTGGTATCTACGGGCGCGTCGCTTGCGGGTTTGGAAGCCTTGGTAGAGAAGGCGGGCGGAATTGTGTATAAAAAGGCGTTTGTGCTTGCCGAAGGCGAAGCGGCGAACCGCCCGGACGTGATTTATCTTGATAAAATTCCCGTGATTACGGATTGAAAATTCAGGCAACAAAGAAGTTTAAGGCTTTTCTTTTTGGGGGGAAAACTTGAACTTACATAAATGTAACTACCCCTCATCAGTCAACTTCGTTGACAGCTTCCCCCCGAGGGGAAGCCTTACATAAGAGGTTGAACAATGAATATCGCGGAAGCCGTTACGAAACGGCTGAATGTTTTGCTGAAAGAAAAATCTGTTACGCGCTATGCGTTGGAAAAGAAAACGGGCATTTCGCGCGAAACTTTGAAAAGCATTATTAAAGGAAAGACGAAAGGCGTTAATTTAAAAACAGTAGTTTTAATCGCCTATGGATTAGACATGAGCGTTGCCGAATTTCTGCACGACGACTTGTTTAATTATGACGACTTAACGATTGATTAAAAAAATCGGTTCTATAATAAATGTTGGGGTGAGTGCGAAACAAACAAAGAAATAATCAAAAA
>CALARO010000138.1 GCA_937888935.1 uncultured Clostridia bacterium | reverse complement strand
AAAGGGCGAAAATTCCGTCCTTTCAGGCACGTTCAAGCTTGTTTCCATTCGGCTATGTCATACTCTCTTCTCTCTCGCGCTTCGAAAACCTGCAGCCGCAATAATTCTGCCGATACAACCCGTACTCTTTCGAAAGAAAGGTGCTTCTCAGATACCCGCCCTTTTTCTTGAAATCGGCGGGCAGATATTTCACGCCGAACATCTTTTCCGCTTCAAACCCGATCTCGTTCAGCCACGCCGCGTTCTTATACGGACTAACCGAAAGCGTACTTGTAAAGTAATCGAACCCCGTTTCCGCCGCGCGTTCCGCCGTTTTAAAAAGGCGCAGTTTATAGCACTCGTAGCAGCGCGCGCCGCCTTCTTTGCACTCTTCTCTGCCCTTTGCAATCGCTTCAAACGCCGCGCCGTCGTAATCGCAGTCGATAAAATCCGCCCAACCCGTTTCGCGCAAAAACCGTATCTGTTCCGCCTTCCGCTTCTCGTATTCCGCCCGCTCGTCGATATTCGGATTATAATAAAACACCGTCACGCGCACGTAATCTTTCAGCCTTTCCAGACACGCCGAAGAACAGGGCGCGCAGCAGCTGTGCAGCAGCAATCTCGCCCCCGCGCCGCCTTGCGCCGATTTCAGCGCGGAAAGCGTTTTTTTCATTATTTCGTCGTAATTCACCGCGTTTTTCGTCTTTTCCATACCCGTCCGCCCGATATTTTCGCCCATGCCTAGCCGAATGAAAACAAGCTTGTTTCCATTCGGCTAAGTTATAAAAAACCGCAGCTTTCTCACGCGAAAAAATCACGCGAGAAAAACCGCGGCAATTAAACTATTCCGTTCGCTTTCGTCTGCGCCCTATCGGCACACCCTGAACATTCACAAACATATCGTTCTCTTCAAATATTTTCTCTTACAATCCCAAATCCGTTCTCGTTTTGGTGGAAAGCCACCCGCACGCCACCGCGCCCGGACCAACGTGCGCGCCGATCGAAGGCCCCATAATAAAGATCTCGGGTTTAAT
>CALARO010000137.1 GCA_937888935.1 uncultured Clostridia bacterium | reverse complement strand
CAACGGCTGCAAACCGAAAGCGTTCTGGCTCTCCACGGGCAGTAACGATATCATAGGCGAAATAGTCGAAAACGCAACCGACGAAACAACGGAAAATCTGCATAAATTATTGGTCGGCGAAAAAATACCGACTTATATAGATACAAGCGTGATTTATCCGGAAGTAAACAGAAATCCGTATAGTATATATAGCTTTCTGCTTGTAGCAGGGTATCTGAAAATAGAAAAAACATATCCTCAGAGCGACGGAAATTATATGTGCGACGTGGCGATTCCGAATAAAGAAATTTCGTTCGTCTATGAAAAAGAAATCTTGTCAAGAACAGGCAAGGAAAGTATAGCGATTGCGATTCAGCAGGCGATTTTCCGGAACGATACGGAAACTTTGCAAGAATTGCTGGAAAAGTTTATGATAGAAAGTATCTCTTCTTTCGACGGCGCGAACGAAGGTTTTTATCACGGGATGATGTTAGGACTTTGCGCGATTGTCGGCAGCAGATATAGGGTGGTGTCAAACCGAGAATCGGGACTTGGAAGATTCGATATAGCTTTAGAACCGATCAATAAATCGATTCCGGGGTTTATTTTCGAATTCAAACAAACGAGCGACGAACGATCGTTAGACAAATTCGCGCAAAAAGCATTGAAGCAGATAGAGGAAAAGCGATACGATACGCAGATGAAATCGTGCGGAACGATGAAAGTCGTAAAAATCGGCGTGGCATTTTGCGGAAAAAGAGTAAAAATTGCCGCAGAAAACAATTTCGGCGAATGACATATCGAAAAGAAAATAGGTAAAATTCCTACGCAGTACAAAGGCGGAAACCAATCCGCTATGAGAATGCAAAGCTTCAAAAAATTTTTTCGACAAAGTCAATTTTTTCGGCAAAATCAATATGGCGGTACGAAATTTTTATAAATTTCGGAATGAGCATATTTCAAAAAGGAAAGCTAAAGATAAACGCTATGGAAGAACAAAAATTTGGAGAACGGTTAAAAAAATTAAGAAAAGAAGCGAATATCACGCAGAATGATTTTGCGGATAAACTGCTTGTTCATTCGCAGACGGTATCGCGTTGGGAACGAGGCATTATCGAGCCGGATATATCGCAACTCGGCGAAATTGCAGCAACGCTGCATGTTACGCTTGAAAAATTATTCGATTTGCCCGAAAGCGAAAGAACGTATGAAGGTGCGTTCGATCCCGTATCTTTCGGAAAAACGCTTAGCGAAAAGCGTATCCAAAAAGGGGAAAGTCAGGAACAGCTTGCCGATTTTTTATCGGCGCATAACGTTTCGCCGGATACCGTTTCGCGTTGGGAACGCGGCGTAACCTGTCCCGATATTCCGCAGCTGGTTGCCCTTTCGAAGCATTTCGATTGCCCCGTTTCAGAACTTTATTGCGGCATGGGGAAAAAAGAAAAATCGGAAAGCGAAAGCGTCGTGTATGTAAAAAAACACAAACGCGCGTGGAAAATGACGGCGGCTGCGGCAGCCGTCGCCTGTCTGCTTACGGGGGCGGGCGCCGCGGTGATGATAACGTCGGCGCAAAAGGCGGACGTTTTGTATGCCGTTTCGTTCGACGGCGAAATCGTAAATGTTTCCTCCGCGCAGTCGTATATGCCCGAAACTCCGCAAAAGGCGGGCTACGATTTCTGCGGCTGGGTGAACGCGGGCGGCGAAACGGTGAGCTTTCCGCGTACGGTTACGGGAAACGAAGAATATTTTTCCGTATTCACGCCGCACGAATATTATATCGATTACTGGCTGAACGGCGGAACGTTTGCGGAAGAAACGAAAAGCGCGTTTACGTTTACCGTGGAAAGCGGCGAAATTTCTCTGAGCACGCCGCAAAAAATGGGCGCCGCTTTCGAAGGTTGGTATGCCGCGCCCGATTATTCGGGTGAAGCCGTTGCAAGCGTGCAATGCGAATGTGCCGATATAAAATTGTACGCGAAGTGGAGCGACGCGGTATATACGGTGCGCTACGAATTATACGGCGGCACGATGTACGATACGAATCCCGATACGGTTACGGCACAGGAAGAAATTCCGCTGTTTTCGCCGATAAAAAAAGGGCATAAATTCGTCGGATGGTTCGACGCGCCGATCGGCTCGAACGGGCGTTTGGAAGATTCATTGCAAGAAAACGTAACGGCGAACAAAGTTACGTCGGTAGGCGGTAAAAACGCAAAAAATCTGATCTTGTATGCCGTATGGCAAAAAACCGACGAAAAATATACGGTGACTTATGATTGTCAAGGCGGCATAATGCCGGTGGGAAATCCCGAAATCGTACAGGCGGGCGAAGTGTACGCGTTGAACTATGCGGAAAAATTCGGCTACGAGTTTGTCGGATGGAATGATTTACCCGATGGTACAGGCATAACTTACGAAAAATTATACGATTTGCAAGCCGATCTAAAATTGTATGCGATATTCCGGGCGAAAAAATATCTGATCCGTTACGAATACACGGGCGCATACGAAAACGATAAAATTAACCCGAATTTCGTATCGTATGAAGATACGGCGGTGCTATATCCCGTAAACAAGCGCGGGTACGAATTTATCGGTTGGTATACGGAAAAAACGGACGGCAAAAAAATAACTGCGATCGACTGTACAAACGTGGCTTCGCTTTCGGTACTGTATGCGCGGTTTACGCCGATTACCTATACGCTGAAGCTTGACGCCGACGACGGAAATATCGTATTTTCGGCAAACGGCGGCGCGGATGCGGAAATCACGACGTATGAGTATTCTCTTACGGTGGAAAGCGCTTCGTTCTATCTGCCGCTCTGTAAAAAAGCGGGATATGATTTCGTCGGCTGGCAGGATAAGGAAAGCGGCGAAACGCTTGATAAAATCGATTCGCTGGACGTGAAAAACCGCACGCTTACGGCAATCTGGCTCGAAAGCGAAAAAACGTATAAAATCACGTATGTGCTTGGAATTCCCGGGGCGGAAAATCCGAA
>CALARO010000136.1 GCA_937888935.1 uncultured Clostridia bacterium | reverse complement strand
TCGCGTATGCACCTATTAACAGATCGTTGATGGTGAGTGCATTTACATCAATCAATTTATTGATAGTAAGTGTATCGTTTTGAGCAAGACGCACCATCAAACCCGTATTGTTAGAATACGAATCACAGCCGTATTTCGTATAAGTCGTATACTCCGCCGATGAAGATGATCCATACGTTAAAAGAGATCCATCAACATTAAACGTTCTTTCGGCACTATATGGCTTTCCGTCCTTTTCGGCAAAATAACAAATGGTATACACTCCTGCTTGCCCTAATTTTACTTTTAAAGCGGAAGTTGCCGTGCCATCGGGATATTGAAGCACCGCTTTTGCAGGCACTTTCGTTCCGTTAATCGTAACATACCCTTCGGGTAATGTGAATATCGTTCCATATCCATAACTTTCTGCCAGCTCATCGATCTCCCACGAAAAATCATCTGCGGCAAGACTTTTTACAGCTGTCACCCCCGCAACTGTTCCCGCACCTAAAAAAAGTACGGCGCAAACGCTTACTATCATTTTTCTCATATTGTTTCCTCCAAATAATTTAAATGTAATCGTTTTCAACCCTTAATCCCGCCGATGCTGAGATTACCGAGCAATCTCTTGCTGAACAATGCAAACAAAATAATCACCGGTGCAAGCATCATCGTCGTTGCCGTCATACGCATAGGAACGGTAGACATACCGTTTATAACGGTATCTTTGATCTTAAACATACCATATGCCACGGTAGGATAAGATGGCAAATACACAAGCGGACTTTGATAATCGTTCCAAAATGTGATAAAATTGATAAGTATTACGGTAAAAAACAAATTTCTTATTAGCGGCAAGGAAATTTGCATCATAATGCGCCAATTTCCTGCACCGTCTACCGTGGCCGCTTCCATATATGCCTTCGGTTGACATTTAAACCCGGCGTAAAACACCAAAAAATACATTCCGAGAAAGTTGGCTTTCATTATCCACATTCCCCAAATATGGTTGTACAGACTGAATCTTTGCGCCATTCTCACTTCGGCAGGAAGCGATCCTACAAACGGCACTATCATTGCCACAAGCACTATACTATATACGATTTTCGAAAATCTATACTCATATTTGGCACAAGCATACGCTGTAATGCAAGGCACAAGCGTGGCGGCAAATGCACATCCGACAGAATATAAAATCGAATTCATATACATCTCGGGCATACCTACGTTTCTGCTTCCGAGTTTTGTTTGAATCGTTACCGTAAACTGACTGTATACGTACTCGAAATTCCAATACCATTCCGTCGGCAATTTATACTTATTTACGTAGAAATCATCTTGACTTTTGCATCCTGTTATTACCGCCCATCCCAATAAAACAATTAAGGTTACGGTATACAATGCTAAAACGATGCCCATGATTATAGTAAACGGCGAATAAACGTTACGTTTTTCTTTTATCTTTGCTACTTTTTCCATCGTCAATTCTCCGAAAAACCATATTTGTCGAGTAAATATTTCACGAGAAAAGTAAGCGGTACGGCAATACACGTTAAAAGAATACCAAGTGCAGCAAT
Organism: uncultured Clostridia bacterium; assembly: GCA_937888935.1. Classification (GTDB taxonomy): domain Bacteria; phylum Bacillota; class Clostridia; order Christensenellales; family Borkfalkiaceae; genus Scatosoma. The sequence continues at coordinate 6,711 of CALARO010000136.1, read as the reverse complement.
ACGAGGATATTCCGAAACTCCGATCGCCGACTCCGTTTGATTATACAGATAATACCCGAAAGTTTGCAATTTTTCAGGCGCGGCTTCTCCGTAAAACGAAAACAATTCCATCTGACTGGTGAATATACCTGCAACACCGATTATTAAAAACGTTTTCAAGGTAGGAAATACCATCGGTAACGTAATATACCAAAATTCTTTAATCCCGGAAACTCCGTCTAACTCCCCCGCTTCAATAATTTCCGGATCGATTTCAGACATACTGTTTGAATACATTAACACCGACGTACCAAAGCCGATAAACACAACATAAAAAGCAATCGCAAAAAATCTCGTATCGAAATTTTCCAAAAGCCCTTTAATCGTTTTACCCGTTGTGTCAAACCAAAACGCAGGCACTACCTCTTCCACAAAAAATTTATAAATCGTAACAAGAACAATACTCGAAATAATTGACGGCAAGAAAAGCACCACCCTGTAAAACATCGAGCCTACAAGTTTCTTAGAGATATAATACGAGAAAAACAACCCCAAACTTGTTCCGCAAATCAATGATATAAGATAGTTGATTAAAGACATTCTCACCGTATCCGAAAGCAATGTGGTAGAAGAAAATTCTTTAAACAAATTTGAAAAGTTTGAAAAAGTCCACGTAATATCGCCGGATAAAACATCAATTTTTTGAAATGCAAGAAACAGAGAACTAAAATTAACGCCGATATAAAAAATACAAAATTGCAATACGGGAAAAGCCATAATCGCGATATAAAAACCAAGATTCTTCTTCCCGTGTAAGCTCAATGTCTTTTTATCCTTTATTTCCCCTTGAGGCATAGTCGTTACCCCCAGATCGTCAGATTATTTTTGAAGTAGTCGTAAATTCCGTTAAAACAAATTTCTGTGCTGTCTGTATTCCCCTCATGGAATGCTTTTGCCGGCGAAGAGACAATCTTACCATCGATTTTCGTCGTAAACAACCTTGAATCTCTGAATGTGGATTGATTATTAGCAAACAACGAACTTCTCGAAATAGGATAAATCACATCGGAATTTTCTTTCATTTCAATTAAAGATCTACCATAAGGCGACATTTTCGCTTTATCTTCTTTGCTCATTGTATAAGTGAGTGCCTTAGGCGTATTCGTGATTGTCGAAAACTCTGCAAGAGATTCATCGGAATACATAAATTGAATGAAGTCGTAGGCGAGCGGCTTTTTCCAATCTTCAATGTCTTTTTTCATAAAACACAACGAATACATATCGTCAATCAAAGTATTCGTGTGCGTATCATCTTTTTCAGCTTTGGGCAATGGCATCCACCCGAAATTTCTGTTATTTTTAGAATATGCCTCTCCTTTCGATTTTGTCATAGAATCGAATGTTGCGGTTGCTTCGCTTTCCCACCATATGCCATCAACAAGCATGGCTATCGGTTTATCGTTGCCCACTTTCCCCGCTTTTAAGAATTTTTCTTGCGCATTCATATGGCTCACGGAAGTTTTGAAAGCGTCCTCGTTCTGCCATGCCGAAGTGGTTATAAGCCGGCGAATAAATTCTATTCCGTCGTACGTTCCTTTTCTTCTCGCAAGTTCGTATGCATTCGAAGAATTGATCTGCGTAGAAACAGAATCTTTCACAAAAACACCGTTTTGCACCGTACCGAGGGTCGTTGCCGTTCCGGAAGCGTCATAAGTAAGCATCATCTGTTGCGAACCCTCGTTTTGCGCCACAAGCGAGAATAAAAGTCCCGTGAGATGTTTTTCATAAAATTGACCGCTCCATTCAAAAGGAGTTTGTCCCATCTGACTAATATAATCGCAAAGAGCGTAAAATTCGGTATATGTTACGGGCAAACCGTCATCGGAAGTTCCATATTCCCCATCCGGTCCGGCACTCTTTTTTTCCGCTTCGCTATGCACAAAGCAATCATAAAGATTATCGGCAGGGAATTCCGTTACACCGTCTTTTATGTAATATTGCTTTTCTTCAAATAAATCTATATTGTATGCAATTCCGAAATATCCCGCATAATTCGGAACGCCATAATATTTCATTTCGCCCGAAGCGTCTTTCACTCCGTAATAATTTTTTTGCGCTTCTGTAAATTTATCAATAACTCTTTTATTGTTGTCATAAGGATTCTCCGTTGTCAATGCGGGTGTAATATCCCCCCCCATCACATCTTGCATCCCGAAATAAGGAACATCTTCTGCAAAATAGATCTCATCGCGATTGCTCTTCACCTTGTTGGCGTCAATGCCCATTTTCGGAGCGTTCACATAAATCTGCACCCCTTTCTTTCCCGTTTCCCAGTTGGTATCTTCGGCATGAAGAGCCTCATAACGTTCTTTCGCAGCATATAACCAGTCTGTTCTGTACCCGCCGTCGTAATTATAAACATACAACTGCGTTTTCGTAGAATCGATTTCCTCTTCGTGATTATCGCCTTGCGATATATCCGGTTTTTTGCAACCGACGAATCCGCTTGCGCACGCGCAAAGACAAAGAGCCAAAGCTCCGATTCTGTTAATTAATTTTTTGTTCATGATAATTCCTCCTCAATGAAATCAATCGTTTTTGTAACTTACTACAATAATTTTCGGGAAAAGCCATACAAGTAAATTACGACATTTTCCTTTCTACACCTACATTATACAACATAAATTTGTCTATATCAATATTTATTTTTATCATAAATATATTATTTTTTATCATTTCCATATCAAAAAATAGTTGACGAACAATATTTTTTACATTATACTATATGTAAATCAATAAAAACGGAGTAAAACTATGTACATTTTCAATATGCCGAAAAATACTGAAAACCTTTTTTTTCATATCAAAAACGGATCTTATCGTTACGAACACACGCACAACGGATTTTGGGAAATTATGCTCGTCACCTCCGGCTCTTATATCCATAGAATTAACGATACAAAAATAAAAATAGAAAGAGGAGATCTTTGTTTGATTCGCCCTGACGATGTCCATTCGTTGCAAGCAAGCAATGAAAAAACAGCAAGTCACCAAAATCTCGGAGTTAAGGCTGATTTTTTTCATACTCTTTTAAATTTTTTATCCCCGAAGCTTTACGATTCTCTTTCCTCCTCCACCCCACCCGTAATTCGTTTAAACGACGAAGACGCAACATCTATCGTAAAAGCATCGGAAATCATTCTTATCAGCGGTAAATCCACAAAAAACAAGGCGTTAAATTTATATCTGATTAATTTGCTTAGATTTATTCTTTTAAGTGAAATCCAAACCAAGCGACAAAACTCAAAATACGGAAAAATCGTTTCTAATCTTATTTCTTTAATCGGCTTACCAGAAAATCTGACATTGGATTTAAGAACATTGATTGAAAAGACAGGTTATTCTTACCCTCACGCGAATCGAGTTTTTTTAGAAGAAACAGGTACCTCGTTGTTCCACTATTTCCGCGAGCAAAAAATAAACTTTGCAAAAAAGCTACTCGCCAATACAGATTACACTTTGGAAATTATCGCCGAAAAGACAGGATATAGCAGCTCGTATGCTTTATCCGCTACATTTAAAAAAATAGTAGGCGTTTCTCCCGCTGATTACGCAAAAAGCAACAAAAGCCATTACGGGCTAAACGATGTAGAATAACTTTAATTGGTATAAATAAAAACCCGCGCTTCTCGACTTTTCGAAGTACGGGATTTTTATTAAATTTTAAATTTCACAAAGACATCCTTTTCGAAAAAAAACCTCCGAAAAGCCACTATTCTCTATAATTTCCCTTATTTTATTTTCCTTTTCTCTATATCTTTCTATCGAATGTGCATCGCTACCAAATGTAACATACTTTCCACCCAACTCTTTGTATCGCCGCAAAACTTCTATGTTCGGCAAACAAAGCACATTACCTTTCGTAGAAGTATTTATTTCAAGTACCTTGCCATTCTGAATAATCTTTTTCAAAATTTCATCGTAAAATTCTTTATAGTTCACATACGGAATTTCTCGCATTCCCGATGGCGCATACCTACAAGGATATCCCAAATGTCCCACAATTTGCCAAGGATAAACAGCGTCTATTGATTGAAACACCTTTTCAAAATATTTTACGTACAGTTCTTTTTCTGTCTTATTTTCCCAGCATTCCGATCTACAACAATCCTTGCCGTTTATCAGATGAACGCTGTTTATTACATAATCAAAATTATATTTTTGTACGAGTTCCGCATAATGTGCACAAGCCTTTCGATCGTAGCCAAACTCAATACCGAACAATATTTCTATTTTTCTTGCATACTTATCGCGTAAGCGCAAAATCTCACTATGATATTTCTCTATATCACACAACGGTGTAGTATCGCCGAGCAATCTGCAATCAAAATCATAATGTTCCGAAAAGCCGATAATTTTATCGCCTCGTTCTACCGCTTTTTTAATATACGTTTCCGTTTTTTCGTTTCCATCATACGAGAAAAAAGAATGAATATGTAAATCCGGACTAAAATTTTCTTTCGTATCCATTTTATCTGCTCCTATTCTAATTATAACAATTAAAACTATGTAAGGCAACTCAAAAACGAATAATATATGTAATATTTTTGTAAAATTTCTTTTCGTATCAAAAAAAGTCTCCCCCGTCAAGGGGTAAAAATATTGCGTATAACTTTTAATCCGCAGTTTCAGTCAGAAACTGCGGATTATTTTATTTCAATGCAATTTTTTTAGCCGCGGCTTCCTTTATTATATAAAGACACACTACGCCGCCCTTGACTGCTTCGCCTTTTTTTGATATTGTTGTTTCGTTCTCAAACCGAACATATTCGGTTTGAGAACTTTTTTATCTTCAAAAATTCAGTTTGGTTTTATTTGGGTTTTTGATGGGATTTATCTCGGCTTTTTTGTAAAACCTTTGGGTTTTTCTTGGGAAAGTCTTGGGATTTACCTTCTAACGCTTTCCCGAAAAATCTGCTACAATCGGATTGTAACGAAAGTTACGACAGAAAAATGCAGGCAAGAAAGTAAACGCGTTTATGCCGCCCGACGGAGCGGCTGACCGAAATTTTTCAAAAGGAGGCTCATTGATAAACAATGAATTAAATTTTTCCGCAAACTACATTCAAAAATTAGCGACTCAACCTAACGCAAACGAACGCATTTCGCTCTATTTAAGCTGTCTTTTTGATTGTTACGCAAAGCAAAAAGACACTTTTCGCACGCAAGAAAATAAGCGATCCGCCGTTTCGTCCGTTGTGAAATTCACATACGAGGAAACTTTAAAAATGGCAACCACTTTCAAAAAAGTCTTTATTGCCAACGGACTCGTGGCGCACGTAATCAAACGTAAAAGCGGTAAAAATTCGTTCTGTTACGAAATCCGCTATCGCTCGAACGGTTTTGAGATTTCTGCCGCCGCAAACGATCTGAATAAGGCAAAAGTAAAATTTTCACAAAAAACCGTTCCGCAGGAAATCGAAAAATACCGCACCGAAAGCGCAATCAAAGCTCAAAATTATTTTAGCGGCGTTTTCGAAGAATGGTATCAATATAAAAAAGGAACGATTTTAGAAAAAGAACTCAACCGTTTCCGTACAAACTTCGAAAACCTTCCCGAATCGCTCAGAAATAAACGCATAACGGATATTAAAACCATCGACCTTGACCGCATACTAAAAGAAGTCAAGCCGCGCAAATACGAAGAATTGCGCACGCTTTTCAACGGCATTTTCAAATACGCGATCGCCAGCGGCTTGCTCAACAACAATCCCGTGGCTTTAATCAAATTCAAACGCGCCGAACGGCAATCCCGCGAATGTTTGTCCGAGAACGAAATCAAAGCGTTTTTAACGCGAATTACAGACGAAAAATACGATTCTATCCGACAATTCGCCTACACTCTTTATTTTTTCGGCTTACGCCCCTGCGAAATCGACGAAGAAACGCATCGCGAAGGTGATTTTTTAATCGCGCGCAACAGAAAACGCAAAAACGGAAAAATCGAGTACAAAAAAATCCCTGTGCCGAAACAAGCGCAGGAACTGATTGAATGGAACAAACCGCTCACCGCCGATTTGCACCGCTTGAAAATCAACGATATAATGAAAGATTTGCTCACGGGAAAAACGGCTTACTGCCTGCGCCATACGTTCGCCACGATCTGCCAACAATACGTCCGCCCCGACATTGTGGATATCTGGATGGGCGATTCGCCGCAACGCCTTGTAGGCAAAGTCTATACGCATTTTCCCGACGATTTTATGAAAAAACAAATGGACTTAGTAATCTTCCCCGTATTAACAAAAAAAGGTTCTATAATAAATGTTGGGGTGAGTGCGAAACAAACAAAGAAATAATCAAAAAAAGCATAAAAAAAAGAAACATAAAAAGGAAAAACCTGTTATAATAAATTCACCAAAATTTTTAAAAAGGATTTTCCTATTATGTTTCAACAAAATTTTACCACAACTTTACTCGGAATAGCAAACGTTTTAGTAGATAAAATCGAAAATAATTCATCTTTTATTCAGATTCACCTATCAACTATCCCCAAACCGCAGATTTGCCCTTGTTGCGGACGCACCACAAAATATATTCACGATTACCGAATGCAAAAAATCCGCGATATCCCTTTTCAAGGAAAGGAAACATTTCTGCTTTTACGTAAACGACGATATATTTGTAAAGTCTGCGAAAAACGCTTCTTTGAGAACTACGAATTTCTTCCAC
>CALARO010000135.1 GCA_937888935.1 uncultured Clostridia bacterium | reverse complement strand
ATGTATCGCCTTTTTCGTTGGATCGGCAGGATTTACGCATTCGTATACGATCGTATGCTCGCCCGCTAGCAAATTTTCCGCGCGCATCGCGCCGCTTACGTCCGTTCCCTCGAACGTAGTTTTCACGGGAAGATAATATTTCGCCCCGTTTTGGTATAAAACGCCTTCGCACAAAGGCAATTCCAGCGTTTCGCCCTCGATCGCCGAAGCGGGCAACGAAGCTTTTTCAAGCACGGGTACGCCCGAATCTTCCACAACAACGGTTCTTTCTTGGTATTTTTCGTCGCCGATAAAATCCGTCGCCGTGTAAGTAAGCGTATATTCGCCGCGCTTTTCAGGAATGAAATATGCGCCTTTTTCCGATTGTTTCAGCGGCAGTTCTTCTTCGCCGAATTTCAGCGAGGTGTTTTCGATAAGTTCCCACACGCCGCCGTCATATTTTCCGAACAACGCCAAAACGACGTTACCCGTAACGGCGCTGCTTTGGATATTCTCGCCGGTTGCGTTGTATTGCAAGCTGTCCGCGTAGGCTTCCACTTTGATTTTAACGGTTTCCGTTGCGCTCGTATAGCCGTTGCTCGCCGCGTAATCGATTGTATAATCGCCGATTTCAGCGGTTTCGAATCTTCCGCCTTTCTGCGGCAAAATTTCCCCCGAGGGAGATTTCACCGTGATTTTCACGTTGCTTACGGCGTTTCCGTTCTCGTCGGTAGCCGAGCAGTCAAACACGGGATACGATTTTCCCGCCTGACCTTTCGGCAGATCGCGCACGTCGCAATCGCCGTAATCAATCTCGATTTTCACGGACGAAACCGCTTCTTCCGCAAACGACGTATACGCCGCCGTGGCGCATAAAATCAGCGCCGCGCCGCAAAGTCCGCCTATGAAAACCGCTTTTTTCGTTTTTTTCCGTTTCGTCATTTTCTCACCTCCATCAACCCTTGATGCCGCCCATCGTAACGTTGCTCATAATCTGCTCTTTAAACGCCACGAATACCGCCAGAATCGGCAGGCACGCTAAAAAGCACGCCGACAACTGCACGGGAACGCTTGCCGCGTTGTCCGTCTGGAATAAAAACAACCCGTAAGACAACGTGGGACTTTCCGGCAAGAAGATCATCGGCGTATAATAATCGTTCCAATACTCGATGAAAAGAAGAATAAACACCGCAAAAATCGTGCTTTTAATCAGGGGAAGCATAATTTCGATAAAGATTTTGAAATGCCCTGCCCCGTCGATCTGCGCCGCTTCGGCGTACGTCCACGAAACGCCTTTGAACGTAGCGTAAAACACAAGGAAATACAATCCCGGATACTTACACTTCATAATGCAGATACCGATCAGATTGTTTCTGAAATTGAATGCGTCCGCCATCTGCACTTCCGATGCGAGCGAGCCGATGATCGGCAACAGCATCACCACAACCGCCACGCCGTAGAGAAGCGATTTGAATTTAAAATCGTACTTCGCGATGGCATAAGCGGTGATAATCTGCGTAGCCATGCAGAAAAGCGCCATGCACGCCGCGTACAGCAGCGAATTGAAAAACATTTCCATCAAGTGTACTTCTTTTCCGCCCAACGTAAACACGTTGAAATCGTCGAGTACGTTCACGTAGTTTTCGAAATGCCAGCCGAATTCTTTGGAAGGAAAAGCAAACGGATTATTCCATTCGTAATCGATGGAATCTTTCAGCGAATTGATCAAGCCGAAAAACAGCACGTACAGCATCGAAAGGCAATACAGCGCAACGATCGCATACAAAACGATCTGAAACGCGTCCATTTTAAAAGGTTTTTTCGTTTTTATTTTACGTTTTTCCATAGTAGTGCCTCAATCCTCGCTCGGTCCGTATTTTTCAAGCAG
>CALARO010000134.1 GCA_937888935.1 uncultured Clostridia bacterium | reverse complement strand
GCTTCTGATCCGTCTCGTGAAAAACGCGTTGAACGAAGGGTAGCTCTCTTTTTCGTACTGTGACAAATCAATCTTATGCTTTTTTACGTATCCCTTGATTTTATGCCGCGAAAGGCGCGAATCGAGATACCTGCCCGCGAGTTTCGAAATCCACCGCGCCGTGATCAGCTTTAATATCAGCGCGCCGGATTTCGTGTAATACAAAAATTTCAACATTCCGCGCGGCGCGGTTTGCTCTTTCGATACCGTTTCGCGCGGCGTTTTTTCCTGCGCGCAAGGTGCAGTCTGCCCGGGCATCGCTTACTTCTCCCACGAGCGCAGAATCACGGGCGGCAATACGCCGTTCATCTTTAAAATCGCCATCGTGCCGAGCAGCAGCACCGAGCCGACCATCACGAAAATCAGTCTTTTTACGGTGAGTTTCGGCATTTTAAAGCGCACAACGAACGCGAGCGCGATCAGGCCGTACCCCGAAAGCATGATCGCCGCCTGAACGGCAAGCGTTTCGAAGCACGTTGCCGCCATGAAAAAGCACGGCACGATAAAGCCGGCGTTCGTGACGGGCAAACCTTCGTAGTACTTGCGCCGCCCCGCCCCTTCTTCGGACATGCGGATTTCTTCCGTTACGTCGAAATACGCGAGCCGGATCAGCGCGCACAGGATATACGCGGCGTACACGATCATGAAATACCAGCGGTTGATGTGCATGCCGAAGCCGATCATCACGGGCGCGACGCCGAACGCGATTAAATCGGAAAGCGAATCAATACGCTCGCCGAACATGGCGTCTTGCTTCGTGCGGTTTTTACGCGTTTTTGCCACCGCGCCGTCGAAACCGTCGAAAAAGCCTGACAGAAGCAGGCACAATACGCCGATTTCCGGCATCGAACGCTGATTGCCGCCGATCGAAAAACAGATGCCCACTACCCCCGAAATCACGGACAGGTAGGTGAGAATCACTCCGTAATGCCAGAATCCTACAAATCTTTTGCTTTCGCACTTCATTGGTTTTTCCGCTCCCTTTGTCTTTTGCGTTTGTTTGTTTTCGTTACTTGTTTTCGTTCTCTTTCTGCGCCGTTTCTTCGGCTTTCGCCGCGAGCGCGGCGGCTTCTTCCACGCTTCTTTCGAAGTCCGCGGAATAGGCGGGCTTGATTTCGGCGATTTCTTCCACCGTCTGCACGTACCTGATTTTGCCGCCGTTCTGCGATACGTGATAAATCAGCGTGACGATTCCGCTGAAAATCAGGCAGCCGTAGTACGAAATCACGCGCGTGACCATCACCGCCACCACCAGAAACGGTTTATCGAAAAACGCCACGGTGGAAAACACGTTTAAATACAACAGCTCGAATACGCCCGAGCCGCCCGGAAGCGGCATGGAATTGTAGCCGAGCAGCACGAAGCATTGCAGCGCGAATACGTGCAGCATATCCGTCTGCGGCTCGGCGGCTTTGAATACGAACGCCGTGATCGCCACCTGCGCGCCGCGTTGCAGCACGTTTAATAAGAGCGTTTGCAAAAACAGGCTTCTGTGCTTTTTGATCTGCACGCCGCAATAGCGGTATTTTTCCACCATCGCGCCGAGTTTTTCGCGCAGGACGTCCGGCTTTTTGCTGAATTTCAATTTCGCGAGCAGCGAAATCAGCGCGCCGCCCGTTTTCAGCACCGCGCCCGGGTGATGTAAGCACGCTATGAACAGCCATATAAGAAACGCCTGCATCACCACGCCCACGATGATAAACACCTTGGAAAGCACGCTGAAATCAAGAAACGCCCAGCCGCCCGCCGACGTGAAAAGCGATATGACGAACGCCGCCACGCCGAGAACGAAGATCGCCGCCGTGTAGCCGAGCAGATTGAATACGAGAATGAACGTGGTAGAGCCTGCGTCGACGCCGTCTTTCACCATGTAGTACGCCGAAGCCGGCTGACCGCCCGTGGCAGACGGGGTGAGCGCGGAATAGTACGCGTCCGCCGAAGAATACGCGAACGCCGAGATAAATTTCGTTTTGTAGCCGAATTTTCTGGCGATATTCTTTAAACTGAACGCTTCGGCGAGCAGAAATACGAGCATGCCGCCCACCGCAAGCACGATATATACAGGCTTGCAATTTGCGAAAAACGCGCGCACGTCTGCCCACGAAAGCTCTTCGTTGCTTTTGATCAGGATAAATACGGTAAGACCAAGCAGCACGAGAACGAACAATATATTAAAAAGATGTTTTCTTACTTTCTTATTCACGCGCCGCTCTCCTTTTTACATTCGGATATATTATAGCAAAACTATGCGGATAAGTCAAGCAATGCCGCGCGCCGCAAGCGTTTAATTATTTTATTTCTTGCGTTTTTACCGTAAAAAAACGGGTTTTTCGCCCGTTTTTTTCGATTTTCGATGATTTTTTTCGCTTATTCCGCCTGCGAAACTTTTTCCGCTTTCTCTTTCGCGCTCTTCACAAACGCGCAGAACAGCGGGTTGGGCGTTTCGGGCGTGGACGTAAATTCGGGGTGGAACTGCACGCCCACGAAGAACGGGTGATTTTTCACTTCCACCGTTTCTACAATGCGGTTGTCGGGCGAAGTGCCGCCCACCACAAGTCCCGCGTTTTCAAGCGTTTCGCGGTACTCGTCGTTAAACTCGTATCTGTGGCGGTGGCGTTCGCGGATACTCTTTTTATCGCCGTATGCCGCCGAAATTTTCGTGCCTTCTTTCAGCGCGCACACGTACTCGCCGAGCCGCATCGTGCCGCCGATCTTCTTGCCCTTTTTCTCGGGAAGAATGTCGATCACGGCATGCCCTTCGCCGTTCGTTTCGCTCAAAAATTCGCCACTCGTGGCGTCTTTAATGCCCGCAACGTCGCGCGCAAATTCAATCACCGCGATCTGCATGCCAAGGCAGATGCCGAGATACGGCAACCCCGTTTCGCGCGCGTATTTGCACGCCGCGATCATGCCTTCGATGCCCCGCGAGCCGAAACCGCCCGGCACGATCACGCCGTCGGCGTCTTTCAGCTTCTTTTTTACGTTGGCGTTCGTTACCGTTTCGCTGTCCACCCACAAAAGTTCGGCTTGCGCGCCGTTTTCGCCCGCCGCGTGCCGCACCGCTTCCACGAGCGATATGTAGGAATCGCGCAGCGCAACGTACTTGCCCACGATGGCGATTTTCACTTTCTTCTTCGCCGTTTTCATCGCCTGCACTTTCTGCTTCCAGCCGCTTAAATCGCACTTGCCGTCTAACGAAAGCGTTTGCGCCACCGCCGTATACAAGCCGTTTTTATAGAGCATGAGCGGCGCGTCGTACAGGCATTTCACCGTGGTGGACGGGATCACCGCGCTTTCCGGCACGGAACAGAAAAGCGATACTTTATAAATAATGTCTTCTTCGGGCGCTTTATCGGAACGAAGAATAATCACGTCAGGGCGGATGCCGCAGCCTTGCAATTCGCGCACGGAATGTTGCACGGGTTTGGACTTGAACTCGCCCGACGATGTGAGATACGGCAGCAGGCACACGTGAATGAACGCGCAGTTGCCTTCGCCTTCTTCGATGCGGAATTGGCGCAACGCTTCGAGATACGGCTGACTTTCGATGTCGCCCGTAGTGCCGCCGATTTCGGTGATCACGATGTCCGCGCCCGATTTTTTAGCCACAAGGCGGATATGATTTTTGATTTCGTTGGTGACGTGCGGCACGATCTGCACCGTTTTGCCGCCGTATTCGCCCGCGCGCTCTTTTTTCAGCACCGTGGAATACAGTCTGCCGCTCGTGAGCGAAGAATCTTTGGTGAGATTTACCCCGATAAACCGCTCGTAATGGCCGAGATCGAGATCGGTTTCCGCGCCGTCTGCCGTGACGAATACTTCGCCGTGCTGCACGGGATTGAGCGTGCCGGGATCTATATTCATGTACGGATCGAATTTTTCCACCGCCACGGTGTACCCTGCCGACTTCAACAGCCTGCCCAGCGACGCCGCCACGATGCCTTTCCCCAAGCCGGACACAACGCCCCCTGTTACGAAAATGAATTTTGTCATATGTTTTTCTCCTTTGAGTTTATATCGGGTTTTATCTGTTATATGTACGAAAATTGTTATATGTGGAAATTTCTATGAACGAGCAAGACGCGAAGCGTGAGCATTTCCGACGGGAAGCGTACCCGTCGTACGCGCCCCGAGAAAAGCGGAACGCGACAAAGTATTGCGACGTTCAGAGGAATTTTCCACGAAAAAAGGCGTTTTTTTTTAGCACGAGCAACCCCGTCCAAAAAAAACGCCATTAAAAGCCTGTATATTTGTTTACCGATTTCTATTCGCGGACAACCGCTTTTCAAAAACAGTAAAAATGATACCATATTTTTTTCGGCTTGTCAACCGTTTGAGCAAACCTGACAAAAAATTTTTTGAAAAAATTTTTAAGGCAAAAAGGTTCTATAATAAATGTTGGGGTGAGTGCGAAACAAACAAAGAAATAATC
>CALARO010000133.1 GCA_937888935.1 uncultured Clostridia bacterium | reverse complement strand
GACGGGGGCGCGGAAGAGAACGAGATTTTGCAGATTGCGGCGGCGATCGAAGCGAAATCAAATCATCCGATTGCCGATTGCATTTACGAATACGCCGTGGAAAAATCGGGCGAAGCGCGGTTGGTTGCGGAAAATTACGAGTACGAAACGGGAAAAGGCGCGTTGGCGGAAGTGAACGGCAAAAAGTATCGTCTCGGAAACAGAAAACTTCTGACGGAAGCGGAAAACAAGTTTGCGTTCGAAGAAGAAAAGCGGCTTTCGAAGCAAGGGAAAACCGCGGTGTTTCTGGCGGGCGAAAGCGGTGTGATCGCGGTGTTTGCCGTGGCGGACGCGCTGAAAGAAACGAGCAAAGAGGCGATCGCGGCTTTGAAGAAAGAGAAAATCCGCGTGGCGATGGTGACTGGCGACAACGAGCGGGTGGCGCATGCGATTGCAAAAAGCGTGGGCATTTCGGACGTGTTTGCCGAAGCTTTGCCGAAAGACAAGGCGGAGGCGGTGAAGCGCGTGCAGAGCGCGGGCGGATATGTGGCGATGGTGGGCGACGGCGTCAACGATTCTCCCGCATTGAAGCAGGCGGACGTGGGCATTGCCGTAGGCACGGGTACGGACGTGGCGATCGACAGCGCGGACGTGGTGCTGGTGAGCGGGGATATCCGTTCGGCGGCGGACGCGGTGCAGCTGAGCCGCAAGACGGTGAAAAATATCAAAGAAAATCTGTTCTGGGCGTTTTTTTACAATGTGGTGGCGATTCCCGTGGCAGCGGGCGCGTTTGCGTTTGCGGGGCTTTCTTTAAACCCGATGATTGCGGCGGCGTGTATGAGTTTAAGCTCGCTTTTCGTGGTGGGCAACGCGCTTCGGCTGACGAGATTTAAAAGCGGATTTCAAAGCGGAAACAGCGCGGAAAAATCCGGGAACGAAAATAAAAATTATAAGGCGGTAGGAAATATGAAAAAAGTATTGCATATCGAAGGCATGATGTGCGCGCATTGCGTGAAGCATGTGACGGACGCTTTGAACGCGGTGGACGGCGTGAGCGTGATCGAAGTAAATCTGAAGAAGAAAATTGCCGAAATCGAGCTTGAAAAAGACGTGAAAAACGAAGAATTGACGGCGGCGATTAAAAACGCCGGATACGAAGTGAAGAAAATCGACGATTGACGATTTTTTCCGACAAATAATTTCATAATCTCTCGCGTGATATATGTTATCATATAGCCAAACAAGCATATATCATGTGAGGTGAAAGATTATGGCGGAAATGTTGCTTCTGGATAAGCGCACGAAAAATCTCATCGAGGACTATGTGCCGAAAGGCGACGTTCTCGAAGGGATCGTGTGCTTTTTTTCTGTGTTTTCAGATTATACGCGGGTGAAAATTTTGTCTGCGCTGGCGATCAGCGAATTGTGCGTGACGGATATGTCGCGCTTGCTCGAAATCAATCAGACGACGGCTTCGCATCAGCTGAGATTTTTAAAAAGCGCGGGGATCGTGAAGAGCCGCAGGTTCGGCAAAATCGTATTCTATTCGCTGTGCGACGAATCGATCAACGACATATTATTGAAAAGCGTGGAATTTCTCGGCTGCTGAGCGTACATATTTTTGCGGGATTTAAGAAATTTTGTTGCAAAATTTCCGCGTTTGGTGTATAATGATATTCGGGAGAGTTTAAAACGCCGAAATGAACGCGATCATTGCCGAAAAACTGAAAAAGCTGCCCGAAAAACCGGGCGTGTATATCATGCGCGACGAAAACGACGTGGTGATTTACGTGGGCAAGGCGCGGATTTTGAAAAACCGCGTGCGGCAGTATTTTCAGCATACGTACAAGCCTGAAAAAGTGGCGGCGATGGTGGCGAAAATCGCCGACTTTTCGTATATTATCACGGCGACGGAAATCGACGCGCTTGCGCTTGAAAACAATCTCATCAAAAAGTACAAGCCGAAATACAACATTCTTTTAAAAGACGATAAGACTTACCCGTATATCAAGGCGCACACGAACGAAAAATTCCCGCGGTTTTCGATTACGCGGAAAATCACGAAGGACGGGAAGTGTTTCGGCCCTTTCATGGGCGGAATCCGCTGCAAAGACGTGCTGGAAATTCTTTCGCTGGTATTCAACGTGCGGGTGTGCGCGGTGGCGATCGGAGAGAAGCCGAAAAAGCCTTGTCTGGCGGCGCATCTGCACCGCTGCCTTGCGCCGTGCGCGCGCGTAGCGGAAGGGGAAGCGTTTGAAAAGGAATACGCGGACGCGGTGAAGCGTGCTTTGGCGTTTTTAGACGGCGATCTCGACGAGGCGGAAGAAATTCTGCGCGAGAAAATGCTGAAATTCGCCGAAGAGGAAGAGTTCGAGCTGGCGATGAATTATCGCGAAAAATTGCAGAT
>CALARO010000132.1 GCA_937888935.1 uncultured Clostridia bacterium | reverse complement strand
GTCCCCGCCGCTTCGCTTTTCGCCGCCTGAATACGCACGAAATCGAGAAGATCGCGCCGCTTTTCTCCCGCCACTTCGCGCCCTTCTTCGTTCACTTCGGTGAGCCTGCCGTTTTCGTCGATAAATTTATAATTTTCGCGCACTCTGCCGGGATTCCAGATAAAGCTGAAAGGAATTCCTTCTTTATCGAGCGCCTTTTCGAAAAGCGAGCCGTTTTCGTTGTACATAAACCCGGTTACGAACGCCGCCCCGCCGAGCCGCGTTACGCCCACCGCCACGTTGTTCGCCTTGCCCGCATACGTCACGCTTTTGCCGCTCGCCACGTTGGTTTTGCCGAGTCTGAACTGATCGAGCCGCACCGTTACGTCTACGCACGGACTCATTCCCACGGTAAGTATCATTTTCCTTTTCCTTGTCCTTTTTCTGTCGTTTTTTCGCTTTCAGGGCGCAAACCCGATAAATAAAAACGCCGCCCGCGGGGCTTGATTTGCCCTGCGAACAGACGTTTCGTTTTTAAGTTACATCGAGATCATCTGAAGCGTTTCGTAAAGCTCGTAATTAAACTGCTTCTTCATGGAAACGGCTTCGATAATGTCCATATCAATAATTTCGTTTTTGTGGATACCCACCACGCGGTTTCCGATGCCTTCGCAAAGCAGGCGCACCGCCTTGTTGCCGAACTGCGCCGCGAGCATTCTGTCCGCCATGGAAGGCGAGCCGCCGCGCTGCACATGCCCGATACACGTAGGGCGCACCGAATATTCCGTGACTTCCTGCAACTGTTTCGCGAACGAATCGGCGGACATCACGCCTTCGGCAACCACGATGATATTCGAGTGTTTGCCGCTTGCGCGCGAACGATTGATTTTCATCACCACATCGTCCATATCGAAGTTGATTTCGGGAACGATGATGATTTCCGCGCCGGAAGCGATACCCGAATACAGCGCGATGTCGCCGCAATGCCGACCCATCACTTCCACGACGGAAATGCGTTCGTGCGAAGTCATCGTATCGCGCAGTTTATTGATGATATCAAGGCAGGTATTCACCGCCGTATCGAAACCGAGCGTGTAATCGGTGTATTGCAAATCGTTGTCGATCGTGCCGGGAATACCGATGGTAGGCACGCCGTAGTCTTCGGAAAGGACTTTCGCGCCGCGGAACGAGCCGTCGCCGCCGATCACCACAAGGCCGTCGATCTTGTGTTTTTCCAGCGTTTTCACCGCCTGTTGCTGCCCTTCTTTCGTGAGCATTTCAAGGCAGCGCGCGGTGCGAAGTTTTGTGCCGCCGCGTTGAACGATGTCGGAAACGCTGCGCATTTCCATGGGGATAATATCGTCTTCGATAAGTCCCGCGTAGCCTCTTTCGATGCCGCACACTTCCAAGCCGTAGTAGATCGCGGTGCGAACCACCGAGCGGATAGCCGCATTCATGCCGGGCGCGTCGCCGCCGCTTGTTAATAAACCAATACGTTTCATACCGTTGCCCTCCCGCCGAACAGGCGTTTAAATCTTTCGCAGCTGCCTGAAAAAGACCGTTTTCAAGCAGTTTGATCATTTCCGTTATATTATATCAAATCGCGCGAAAAAAACAAACTCTTTTACGGGGAATTTTGAAAAATTTTTAATTCTTTTCACTTTTGATCGTTTCTTGCTCAATTCTAACACGGGCATCGCCCGTTTCGTAACGCACCCGCAGGGTGTTTCGTAACGGACTGTTACTTTTACGCTCTCGCCCGCCATTCGCCTTTTCCGCTATTATTGCGCCGTTTATCACGCGCGCACAATCGGAAACACAGCATTTGAAGAGTGGTGCAGATTGCGAGCTTTATCGAGTACGACCGCCGCGAGTTTACAAATCGTAAATGAGCCAGGGCGCACGCAGATGAAGTAGCAAGGTGCGCCGCTATGCAAATGCGTATTTAAAGAAGTTTAATCTTGTCTTCCGTCAGGCAAGTAGCCAGCTCCGCAAACAACGCCCGCGAAAGCGATACTTTCTGCGAACACATATATTTCACCCGCTTCGCCGTGTCTACGAAAATCACCGAAGTGTTGCCCGCGTAAAACGTAAGCGTATCCGTCAGCTCGTCTAAATCCAGCTGATCAAGCCCCGTAATATTCAGCCAGAGCGTTTGATTCTCTTCGTCGTTCTCTTCCTGCCGCGCCGCGCCGCCGTATCCGGCGCTGCCTGATCCGCCCGACATACCGGAAGCCGTGCCGCCGCCCGCGCCGTTTGCCGCCGCTTTTGCCGCGGCTTTTGCGGCAGCTTCCGCCGCTTCGCGCGCCGCCTGCTCTTCGGGCGGAATAAATTCCGTCATTTTATCCACGATGATCACGGGCGCTTTTTCTTCGGAAATATCAATCTTCCCCGAAAGCGACACCACTTTATCCGATTGCAGAAATCCGCGGATTTTATCGTATACTTTCGGGAAGCACACACATTCCACCGTGCCGTACATATCTTCCACGGTGACGAACGACATAAACGCGCCGCTCTTCGTCTGCAATTTCTTATACGCGGCGATCATGCCGCCCATCGTAACCTGCTGCCCGGCTTCGATTTCGGTGTACTTCTTCTCGCCCGTTTCTTCGTCTTCTTCGTATTGCAGCATCGAGCAGTTAAACGTGCGGTCGCGGAAATACGGCGCGTATTTTTCGAACGGATGTCCGGAAACGTACACCCCGAGTACCGATTTTTCGAGCGACAATTTTTCCGCCTGATCGTATTCGGGAATCACGGGATAATCGATCACCACTTTTTCTTCTTCGATGATATTGCCGAAAAGCGAAATCTGATCGCCCGATTTCTGCTTTTCCATCGCCGTCACGCGGGCTAATACTTCTTCGAATACGGCGATGAACACCGAGCGCGGATACCCGAAGCAATCGAACGCGCCCGCGTAGATCAGGCTTTCCACAATCCGCTTATTGATGTATTTCGCGCAGCGCACGTTGAAATCGGCGAAATCCGCAAACTCGCCGTGTTCGTTGCGCTCTTGTATCACCGATTCGATCGCTTCGATACCGATGCCGCGCAGCGCGCCGAGTCCGATACGAAGTCCCTTGCCTTCTACGGCGAAAATTGCTTTCGAGCGGTTGATATCCGGCTGCAACACGGCGATTCCGCGCTCTTTCATATACGCGATATACTTCGAAACTTCTTCGATTTTATCGAGCCGGTCGTTTAAAATACCCGCCAGAAATTCTTTAGGATAGAAGTATTTCAGATACGCCGTGCGATAGGCAACCACCGCGTACGCCGCCGCGTGCGACTTATTGAACGCATACGAAGCGAAGCTTTCCATATCCGCGAAAATCTTTGCCGCCACTTCTGCGGGAATCCCCTTCGATACGCACCCCGTGATATTGCCGCCCTTATCGATATCGCCGTAAATAAACTTGTCCTTCTGCGCCATCAGCTCGTCGAGATGCTTTTTCGCCATGGCGCGGCGCACAAGGTCTGCTTGCCCCAGCGAATACCCCGCAAGGTGCTGGAAAATCTGCATTACCTGTTCCTGATACACGATTACGCCGTAAGAATTTTTCAAAATCGGTTCGAGATACGGCGTATCGTACATGATCCCTTCGGGGTGGTGCTTATTCTGAATGTATTTCGGAATAAAGTCCATAGGCCCGGGGCGGTAGAGCGATATGCCGGCGATTAAATCTTCAAGACAGTTCGGCTGCAAGTCTTTCATGAATTTTTTCATGCCGCCCTGTTCGAGTTGGAACACCGCGTCGGTATCGCCCGAAGAAATCAGCTGATACGCTTCCGGCACGTCGTAGCCGATTTCGTGGAAGTCGATGTCTACGCCGTAGTTTTCCTTGATGTATTGCAGCGTGTTCTGCATGTCCGTAAGCGTGGTGAGCGCGAGAAAGTCCATTTTCAGCATGCCCACCGCTTCCACTTCTTTCATATCGAATTGCGTTACGATGTCGTCGCCGTTTCGCGCGAGCGGCACGTTATCGGAAAGCACTTTACGGCAGATAACCACGCCCGCGGCGTGTTCCGAAGTGTTCTTCGGCGTGCCTTCGAGCTTCAACCCCATATCAATCACGCGGTGCAATTCTTCGTTGTTTTCGTACACCGCGATAAATTCGGAATTGCGCTTGGATTTCTGATCGGAAAGCTTTTTTTCGAGATCTTTCCTATCTTCCGCGCTCAAATCGGGGTTAGCAAGTTTCTTTTCTATCCCCGCGATTTTCAAGCCGAGCAATTCTTTGATGGAAGATTTGCCGTCCATCAGTTTCGCCACCTTGTCCGTTTCGGAATACGGCACGCCCATCACGCGCCCTACGTCTTTAATCACGGCGCGCGAAGCGAGCGTACCGAACGTTACGATCTGCGCAACGTTGGTAGGCTTGTACTTCTGCCGCACGTACTCGATGGTTTCGTAGCGGCGTTTCGTGCAGAAGTCTACGTCGAAGTCGGGCATGGAAACGCGATCGGGGTTTAAGAAACGCTCGAAAATCAAATCGTATCTCAAAGGATCAACGTCGGTGATGCCGATCGAATACGCCACGATACTGCCCACGCCGCTGCCCCGCCCCGGGCCTACCGGAATGCCGTGCAGGCGCGACCAGTTGATATAGTCCCACACGATTAAGAAATAATCGGCGAAGCCCATTTTGATGATGATGCCGAGTTCATATTCCGCGCGCTGCTTTATTTCGGGCGTGATTTCTTTATACCGCTTCGGCAAGCCTTCCCAGGTAAGGCGCGTGAGATAATCGGGCGGCGTAGAGCCGTCGTCCGGCGTGTACAGCGGAATGAGCGACGTATCGCGGATCGGGTTTCCCTTTTTATCGAGATCGAAAACTTCTTCTTCGATTTTGTTTGCGATGGCGCGCGTGTTCGTGATCGCTTCCGGCACGTCTTTGAAAAGCTCCGCCATTTCGTCGCCCGATTTCATATAAAATTCGTGCGTGCCGAATTTCATGCGCTTGGGATCGGCAAGCGTTTTCTTCGTCTGAATACAAAGCAGAATGTCCTGCGCTTCCCAGTCTTCTTTGTTGATATAATGCACGTCGTTGGTGGCAACCATCTGAATGTTCAGCTCGCGCGCGATCTGTATGAGCTGCGGCAGCACCTGCCTGTCTTCGGGCAGAAAATGATCCTGCAATTCAATGTAGAAATCTTCGCCGAACACGTCCTGCATTTCTTTCGCGAACGCTTTCGCGCCTTCGTAGTCGCCTTCCATCAAAAGCCGCGGAATACGCCCCGCAAGGCACGCCGATAAACAGATCACCCCTTCGTGGTGTTCTTTGATCGACTTATAATCGGTGCGCGGCTTGCCGTAGAAGCCGTCGATATAGCTCATCGAATCGAGCTTTACGATATTTTTATAGCCGACTTTGTTTTTGGCGAGCAGCACGATATGTTCGGTTTTCGTGCCGTAGCGGTGATCGTACATATCGTCCGTTACGTACAATTCGCAGCCGATGATATATTTGAAGCCGCGCTTTTTGCACTCTTCGGCGAAATATAAGCTCGCATACATGTTGCCGTGGTCGGTCACGGCGCAGGTATCTATGCCGTTTTTCTGCATGTGATCCATCAGATCTTCCACTTTCGCCATGCCGTCAAGCAGCGAATATTCCGTATGCACGTGTAAATGTACGAAATCCGTCATGTTTTCTCTTCCTTTTACGTATCTTTTTAAATTGCGTTTACTGTAAATTTTTTACGATTTTTTTACGATAATTTTTCCGCGATTTCCGCAAGTTTTCTCATGCGGTGATTCAAGCAGCTTTTCGAAATATTCATTTCGTCCGCCAGCTCTTGCAGCGAAAGCTCGGGGCGGGCAAGGCGTTTTTCCGCCAGCTCTCTAAGGGGCGCGGCAAGCGTTTTATCCGCCCCCGCCGCCACGATTTTTTCTATCGCAAGCACCTGCTTCACCGCCGCCGTAGCCGTTTTATCCGCGTTGGACGAAGAACAGTTCGCCGCGCGGTTTAAATTGTTGTTTTTTTCCCGCTCTTCGCAGAACGCGCCGAATTTTTTCAGCGAATTTTCCGCGCCGAGTACCGATAAAAAATCGGAAATCGCTTCCTTGCTCTTCATATACGCCACTTCTTCGCCGCCCCGCTTCACGCTTTTGAAAAGCAGATCGTCTTCTTCCGCAAGCGCGCAGAAATCTTCCG
>CALARO010000131.1 GCA_937888935.1 uncultured Clostridia bacterium | reverse complement strand
AAAGCGCGAAAGAACGCGCCACCAACACGTTTATGCGCGTGATGGTGCTTCTCATTTCAAGCGCGCTCATCTGGCTGATCGCTACGGCGGCGTTTGTTGCGCTGGAAATTTTCGCTTCCGCGCGCGGCGCGTGGTGGCTCGTTTTCGTGTATGCCATTCCGGTGAACGCGGCGATACTCGGCGTGATCGCTACGGCGTTCCGACAGCGCACTACCCGCTTCGTTTGCGTTACGGTGCTGATCTGGGGCGTGATTTTAAGCACGTTTTTAACGGCGCTCGTCATTTCGAAAGTCAACGGCACGGGCGGCGCGGGCGATTTGTGGTTTATCTTTCTTCTCGGTATTCCTTTGCAGGTGGCGGAAACGCTGTGGTATTGCTTCCGCCGCGCGCGGCTGCGCCAAAAGGCTCTTCTCGGCGGCGACGCGAACAGCGAGCTTTTAAGAAGCGCGGACGAAGCCGAAAAAGAAAGAACTATCTGAATTTTTGCCCGGTGACCGATGATCGGATCGGGCGGAAGATTAACGGAAAAAGAACGGGGGATCGGAAAGAGATGCTGTGCTGCGTTTGCAAGAAAAACCGAGCCGCAAAAATTCGCGAGCGCGAAGCGGACGGGCGGATCGTGCGCGAATATTATTGCGCCGATTGCTATGCGCGGCTTTTTCCCGATTTTTCTTCGACGTTTGCGCCCGGCGCGCGGAAACTATCCGGGGCGGCGGGCAACGCTTTTGAAAACGCTGCGGCGGGAAAAATTACGGCGAATAACGCTGCGGCAAGCGGCGCGGCGGCGAACGCGGAAAAAAAAGAACGGCGTTGCCCGTACTGCGGCACTACTGCGCGGGAATATTATAAATCGAAGCTGCTCGGCTGTGCGGAATGTTATCGGTATCTTTTCGAAGAGATCAAAGAGAGCGTTTTTGCCATGCAGGGCGACGAGCCGCACAGGGGCAAGCGACCCGCTGCCGCGGACATTCCGGCGGAGAAAGAGAAAACGCGCGGCGGGAAAATTTACGGCGAAGAAGAACAGCTTACGATTTTCGGCGCGGCGGAAAACTTCGATCGGTTTGCAGCGAAAAAGAAGGGGGAACGCGTGAAATGAACATGGGATCTCCCGAATATCTGCAAAAAACGGTGACTTCCACGCGCATACGCCTGGCGCGGAACGTGCGCGGGTATTTCTTTCCGCATTTGCTTTCGGACGCGGGCGCGCGCGAAATCGTGGGGCTTTTGCGGCGCGCGCTGAAAAAGCTGGATACTTTCC
>CALARO010000130.1 GCA_937888935.1 uncultured Clostridia bacterium | reverse complement strand
GGCGCGGCGTTTGCGGCGAGCAGGCAGCAAGCGGGCGGCGCGGAACGGTATGGCGCAGTAGGTTTTGGCGCGGGTAGCCGTAAGGGCGCGGCGAAAAAAATCAGCTGAGTTTTAAAAGCGGCGAAAAGCAGCGGCGGCACAGTCCGCCGTTTTTCTTTGCGCAAGAATCGCATACGCGATCGCCGCAGTCCGGGCAGTAGTACGATTTTAAAAGGGGCATTTTTTCGTTGCAGGAAGGGCAGTACGCGCCCCGCGGATGAGAATATTTCATAGGAATATTATGAGCGGCGGCGAGGCGCGATATGACGCGATTCCGCGCTTTTTTATCAAAACAAAAAAATTAACGCGAAAAGCGAAAATATCGGCGGAAACGCTGTACTTTTTTGCGGGGATATGCTATAATTGATATGTCGGCATATATAATTGTCGCGCGCGCCTGTGTGCGTATGTGCGTGCGTATGCACGTGCGTGTATGCGCGCGTGGGTGCGGCGGATTATTTTGCGGGCGAATAAAACCAAAAAAGAAAATCAAACAAGCATAAGGAGAAACAAACGAAATGGCGGAAAAAGTAGAAAACGAGTACGGCGCAGAACAAATACAGGTTCTCGACGGCTTGGAACACATCAGAAAACGCCCCGGAATGTACATTTCTTCCACCGACGCGAAAGGGCTGCACCACCTTGTACACGAAGTGGTGGATAACTCGATCGACGAGGCTCTGGCGGGCTACTGCACGCATATCGAAGTGACGATCAATTCCGACGGCAGCTGCACCGTGCGCGACAACGGGCGCGGGATTCCCGTGGCGATTCACCCGAAAGAGGGGATTTCCACGCTGGAAGTGGTGTTTACGAAGGTGAACGCGGGCGGCAAGTTCGGCGGCGATTCCGGATACAAGGTATCGAGCGGGTTGCACGGCGTTGGCGTGAAGGCGGTGAACGCGCTTTCGGAATGGCTGGAAGCGGAAGTGTATCAGGACGGGCATATTTACAAGCAGGTGTACAACCGCGGCGTGCCGCAGCGCAGCGTGCAGATTGTGGGCGATACGACGGAAACGGGTACGAAAGTGACGTTCTTGCCCGACAAAGAGATTTTCGAAACCACCGATTTTTCTTACGATACTTTGAAAATTCGTTTGCGCGAGCTGGCGTACCTTAACAAAGGTTTGCGGATTACGCTCGAAGACAAGCGCGCGGGTCAGGAAAAGAAAGATTCGTTCTGCTACGAAGGGGGGATTCGTTCGTTCGTGGAAGATCTGAACGCTTCGCGCGAGCAGCTTTTATTCCCGCAGCCGTTGTATTTCGAAGAGACGGACGGCGACACGATGTGCGAAGTGGCGATTCAGTACAACGAATCGTACAACGAAGTGATTTATTCGTATGCGAACAACGTGAACACGATCGACGGCGGCACGCACGTGGAAGGTTTGCGGCTTGCGCTCACCAAAGTGATTAACGATTACGGCAAGAAAGCGGGCTTAATGAAAGACTCGGACAAGCTTTCGGGCGAGGACGTGCGCGAAGGGATTACGGCGGTGGTTTCCGTAAAACTCGTGAACGCGCAATTTGAATCGCAGACGAAGGACAAGCTGAACAATTCGTTTATCCGTTCGTTTGTGAGTCAATGCGTTACCGAGCATTTAAGCGCGTTTATGGAAGAGAATCCGAGCGCGGCGAAAGAGCTTGTGATGCGTTGCTTAACGGCGCAGAAAGCGCGCGACGCGGCGCGTGCTGCCCGCGATTTAACGCGCAGAAAGGGCGTTCTGGAAAATTCCACGCTGCCCGGAAAGCTTGCCGACTGTTCGGACAGGCGTTCGGAACTTTGCGAAATTTATATCGTAGAGGGCGATTCCGCCGGCGGTACGGCGAAGCAGGGGCGCGACAGAAGATTTCAGGCGATTCTGCCCCTTCGCGGCAAGATTTTAAACGTGGAAAAGGTGCGGCTCAACCGCGTGCTTGAAAACGAGGAAATCAAGGCGATGATTACGGCGTTCGGCTGTGGCATTCTGGACGATTTCGACGAAAGCAAGCTTCGCTACGATCGCATTATTTCGATGACCGACGCCGACGTGGACGGGGCGCATATCCGTATCCTTTTATATACGTTCCTGTTCCGCTATATGCGCCCGTTGATCGAACACGGGCATGTGTATTCGGCGTTGCCGCCGCTTTACAAAGCCACGTGCAAGGGCAAGGATTCTTACCTTTATTCCGAAGAAGAGAAGGTGGCGTTTGACGCGCAGGCGACTTCGAAAGTGGAATATCAGCGGTATAAAGGCCTTGGCGAAATGAGTACGGAACAGCTCTGGACGACGACGATGGACCCCGCGACCCGCACGCTTGTGCGCGTGACGATGGAAGACGCGGCGGAAGCGGATAAAATGTTTGCGATGCTGATGGGGGAAAGTCCCGAACTTCGCAGAAAGTTTATCGAAGAGAACGCGTCGCTTGTGACCGACCTCGACATTTAAGGGCGGAGGAGAAGAAATATGGCTAAAAGAGAAACAAGTCCCGAATTGACGGAAGAGTTTAAAAAGACTCTCGAAATGACGAAAATCATTGATATGGAAGTGGACGACGAATTGAAGCGTTCGTTCATTGCCTACGCGATGGCGGTGAATAAGTCGCGTGCGATTCCCGACGTGCGCGACGGATTGAAGCCCGTACACAGAAGAATTCTGTACTCGATGCACGAGATGGGCTTATACAACGACAAGGCGTTCAGAAAGTGCGCGCGTATCGTGGGCGACTGTATGGGTAAATTCCACCCGCACGGCGACTCTTCGGTGTACGACGCGTTGGTGCGCCTGGCGCAGGATTTCACGATTAACTTCCCCCTTGTGGACGGACACGGAAACTTCGGAAGCGTGGACGGCGATCCCGCGGCGGCGATGCGTTACACCGAGGCGCGGCTTACGAAGCTTGCGGCGGAAATGCTGAAAGATCTCGATAAGGAAACGGTGGATTTCATTCCAAACTTCGACGGCAGCGAAGAAGAGCCGGTGGTGCTGCCTTCGCGCTTCCCGAATCTGCTTGTGAACGGTTCAGACGGCATTGCCGTGGGTATGGCTACGAACATTCCGCCGCACAACCTTGCCGAAGTGATCGACGGCACGATTGCGATGATCGACAACCCCGACATCACGGTGGACGAGCTGATGGAATATATTCCCGCGCCCGACTTCCCTACGGGCGGCGTGATTATGGGCAGAAGCGGCATTAAAAAGGCGTATCAGACGGGTCAGGGCAAGATTGTGATCCGCTCGAAATGCGAGATCGAAGAATACGGCACGGGCGGAAACGCGCGGCAGCGGATTGTGGTGACGGAAATTCCGTATCAGGTGAATAAAGCCGTGCTGATCAAGACGATTGCGGACATGGTGCGCGATAAGCGGCTGGAAGGCATTTCGGACATTCGCGAAGAATCGGACAGAACGGGTATGCGGATCGTGATCGAGGTGAAGAAGGACGCGAACGCGCAGGTCGTACTGAACACGCTGTATAAAAAGACGAATTTGCAGATTTCGGACGGCCTGATTATGCTTGCGCTTGTGGAAAACGGCACAGAGCCGAGAACGCTCAATCTGCGCGAAATTCTGCAATATTATCTGGCGCATCAGAAAGAAGTGATCACGCGGCGCACGCGCTTCGAGCTGAACAAGACGGAAGAGCGCGCGCATATCGTGGAAGGATTGGTGCTTGCGCTGGCGAATATCGACGAAGTGATTAAAGTCATTAAGGAATCGGCGGACAAGAACGTGGCGGTGGAAAAACTGACGCAGGCGTTCGAGCTGGACGAAAAGCAGGCGAACGCGATTCTGGAAATGCGGTTGCAACGCTTAACTTCGCTCGAAGTGGAAAAGTTGAAAGAAGAACTTGCCGAATTGGAAGCGACGATTCTCGACTTAAAGGACATTTTAGCGAACGAGAGCCGCGTGCTGGCGATTATCAGAAACGATCTTACCGATATTAAAAATCGCTACTCGTCGCCGAGAAAGACGGAAATTTCGGTGGATTTCGGCTCGATCGAAGACGAAGATTTAATCGACCGCGAAGACGTGGTGATTTCGCTGACGCACTCAGGGTATATCAAGCGGTTGCCCGTGACGGAATACAAGGCGCAGCACCGCGGCGGCATGGGCATTACGGCGCACAAGCCGAAAGACGAGGACTATGTGGAAAAAATGTTTATCGCCTGCACGCACGACGATATTCTGCTTTTCACTTCGCTCGGCAAGGTGTATTCGATCAAGGGGTATATGATTCCCGAAGCCAACCGCACTTCGCGCGGCAGAGCCGTGGTGAACGTGGTAGGGCTGGATCAGGGCGAGAAGATTGCGGCGGTGCTGCCTAAGAAAGAGGACGGCAACGGGTATATCGTGATCGCCACGAAGAAAGGTCTGATTAAAAAGACCACGACGGACGAGTATTCGCGTATTATGAAGAACGGTAAAATCGCGGTGAAGCTGAATGAGGGCGACGAGATTATTTCCGTGCAGTTTACGACGGGCGACAACGAGCTTTTAATTGCGAGCCGTTCGGGCAAGTGTATCCGCTTCCACGAGAGCAATATCCGCGCGATGGGGCGGCTTGCGGCGGGCGTGCGCGCGATGCGGCTTGGCGAAAACGACGCGCTTGTGGACATGCTGGTGGTGGACGAGAATTACGATATTCTTACGCTGACGGCGAAAGGGTACGGTAAACGCACGAACGTGGAAGATTACCGCGTGCAGGGCAGAGCCGGCAAGGGCATTAAAGCAGGCACGTTTAACGAAAAGACGGGCGAGCTTGTGGCGATGAAGCAGGTGACGGACGACAACGACATTATGATTATCACTACGGCGGGTACGATTATCCGTATGCACGCGGACAGCATTTCGAGAATAGGAAGAGCTTCGCGGGGCGTGCGCGTGATGAACGTGAAAGATTCGCTTGTGGCGACGGTGGACGTGACGGAACGCGAAGACGACGCGGAAGTTGCCGAGCCGGAAGAAACCGAGCTTCCCGAAGAAGAACGCAACGCCGCGATCGACGATACGGAAGATACGGGCGATGAAGCTACGTTTGAAACCGTAGAAGACGGCGCGGAAAACGGCAATTCGGACGGAAATCCGGAAGAAAATCCGGACGGCGGCGAAGAAGAATAAAGGATTTATAAGGCTTCCCCGCACCGGGGAAGCCGAAAAAAAATTTGAGTACAAAGGAAAAACAAAAATGGAAACAAATGAAACACAAACAAGTGAAACGCAGGCGAAACGCCCGTTTCTCGATAAGAAATTCGGCTATGTGGCAAAAGGTTCTTCGCTGAAAACCGAGGCGGCGGCGGGACTGACCACCTTCCTTGCGATGGCGTATATTCTGATTGTAAACTCGGGCATGTTTTCCGCGCTCGACGGGGTATCGTTTGACGCGATGTATGTGACGACGGCGATTTCCGCGATTGTAGGCACGATTCTGATCGGCTTGCTCGCGAATCTGCCGCTGGCGCAAGCGCCCGGTATGGGTTTGAACGCGTTCTTCGTGTATACCGTGTGTTTTACGCTCGGCTTTACGTATTCGAACGCGCTGTTGTTCGTATTGCTCGACGGCATTATTTTCGTGCTGCTTACGGTGACCGGCTTGCGCAAAATCGTATTCGAAGCCATTCCGCCCGCGGTGAAAAAGGCGATTCCCGCCGGCATCGGCTTATTTATCGCGTTTCTCGGCTTGCAGGACGCGAAACTTGTGATTCCGAGCAGCTCTACGGGCGTGACGCTCGCTTCGTTTAATTTATTCGGCGGGGCGAAATGGGCGGATGTGATGCCGCTGATCGTGGCGGTGATTTCGCTGCTTTTAATCGCCGTGTTTTCGCAGAAGAAAGTGAAGGGCGCGATTTTGTACGGCATTTTAGGCGGTACGGCGCTGTATTATCTGCTCGGCTTCACGGTGAAAGATTTCTATGCGGGATTTTCGGAAAAGCTTTCGTTAAATCCGTTTAAGCCGTTTGCGGCGTTCGCGAAAGAATCGTTTGGCAAAGTATTCACGGAAGGCTTCGATTTCTCGGCGTATCTCGCGGCAGAAAACCATTCCGTGGGCGGCTTGGTGACGCTTTTTATTACCACGGCTTTGGCGTTTTGCATGGTGGATATGTTTGATACGATGGGTACGCTGTACGGCGCGTGCCGCGGCGGAAATATGCTTGTGGCGAACGAAAACGGCGAGCTTGAAGTGCCGAATATGAACAAGGCGATGCTTGCCGACGCGATTGCCACCTGCACGGGCGCGGTGCTTGGTACTTCCACCGTTACTACGTTTGTGGAATCTTCCGCGGGCGTTGCGGCGGGCGGAAGATCGGGCATGACTTCGCTTGTGACGGCGGGACTTTTCGTGCTTGCGCTGTTCCTTGCGCCGATTGCGAAGTTGATTCCCGAGTATGCTTACGGCGCTGCGCTGATTTATGTGGGGATTCTGATGATCGGCAGCGTGAAAGACGTGGATTGGTCGGACGTGTCGGTTGCCGTGCCTGCGTTTTTGACGATGGCGATGATGCCGTTTACTTACAATATTTCGTTCGGGATCGCGTTCGGGTTGATCGCTTACGTGGTGATTAAATCCTGCACGGGGCATGTGAAAGAAGTGAAAGCCGGCACGTGGGTGATTACCGCGCTGTTCCTTGCGATGTTCTTCTTAACGCACTAATCGAATGAAAACAAGCTTATTTCCATTCGGCTAAGGATTGGCTTTTGAAATTGAATAAAATTGTATAAAAAAGGCGCGGGACGGTTTGTCCTGCGCTTTTTTGCTTGTGCGAAATGTTTTTATTGCGAGCGGGCGGGGCATGGGGGCATGGGGGCAAGATACGCTCTTTTCGTTTGAATTTTGGGTATCAGAAAACAAGTTACGCCCCTCATCAGTCAACTTCGTTGACAGCTTCCCCCCAAGGGGAA
>CALARO010000129.1 GCA_937888935.1 uncultured Clostridia bacterium | reverse complement strand
GATGAAAACAGTAAAATTGAAACGATTGGCTCTGAAGCTTTTCGCTTTTGTAACGTTGAAGGCGTTTTAGTATTACCGCAAACAGTAAAAAAAATTGAAGAGTATGCGTTTAGTGATACTTATTTCATCGCTGTGGTATTGCCGTACGGATTAGAAACAATAGAGAAATATGCTTTTGATACCTATTCTAAATGCGTGTTATTTATTCCCGATACGGTTAAATATTGTGGCGATAAGGCTTACGGAAAGTATGCTTTCACTTCACTTTCAACGACTGATTTTAGGCGTATTTGCGAAACAGATCCCGAGTTTTTGGGACATGTCAATTGCTCGGTTGCAAAAAGTGTTTTAACTCTTTGCGACGGCGATAATATAACCACAACAAAAGCGGATTATGCTTTTGTGTTGCCCGATTGCCAAAAAGAAGGTTACCAATTTATCGGTTGGGCAGATGCAGACGGAAATATTGTTAATGAATATTATGTTCCGTGTTATAATCAAACGTTGAGCGCAACATATATAAAGCTTTCGGAAGCAGACGGATTGACCGAGACTACTCCGAAAATTTTAGAAGCGGAAAAAGAATATGAAGTTTATGTTTCTTCGTCGGCGAATTGCTATTTTATTTTGGATATTGCAAATGTGGCGAGAATACGTGCGAGTATCGAATATTTAGATATAAGTTATTCGGAAAATGATTTATCTTTATTTGATAATGAATACATAAAGGAGAAATAAAAATGATAGAACCGGCGCAATTAAATAATTTGGATAATATAGATACGGTGGAATTGCTTTATGATGAATTAATGTTGCACGGAGTAAAAGCTATACGCGTAACCGATACGCAAATTCAAGGAAAAGTATATGCGAAATTGTGCAATAAGTTAATAAAAAAATACGTTGAATGGAACGATTATGTACATTCAAATAATATTTTACAATTATATAAAGATACGGTGATTTTATCGGAAAACGTAAAAAAGCCTTCGTGGCTTATACGCTATGAAATTATTATTTGCGGAAAAAGAACGCCTTTGTTTTTCATTGATTTTCCGCAGGAATTGTTCGGAAGAATAGATGAAATTCTTTCAAAAAATAAAGAGATACAGAAAAACATAGCAGGATTATATTTAAGGTTAAGCCACGATGACGAACGGGCGGGAGAATCGCTATCCATAGAGAATCAGCGGGCGATTTTACATAGATATGCCGAAGAAAACAGATTCAGGATTTACGATGAATATATCGACGACGGCATATCCGGCACATCGTTCAATCGTCCGGGCGTACAAAGACTGTTAGACGACGCGAAAGCGGGAATCATCGATACAATCGTAGTGAAAGATTTGTCGCGGTTCGGCAGAAATTATATCGAAGTGGGGCAGTATCTCGATTATGTGTTCCCCGCGTTCGGAATACGATTTATCGCGATACAGGATAACGTGGATACGGCAAATCGTGAAAGCGGCGGAATGGAAATGATGCCGATCATGAACGTATTCAACGAATGGCACGCGGCGAACACGAGCAAGAAGATCCGCGCGGTGCTGAAAGCTAATGCAAAAGAAGGCAAATATCACGCAAGGAAAGCGCCATACGGATATGTAAAAGGCACGGATGATAAAAAAACGTCGGTAATAGACGAAGAAGCCGCGCCGATAGTGAAACGTATATTTGAAATGCGATCGCGCGGGGGGTCTCCGCATAAAATCGCCGATACGCTGAACGAAGAAAAAATACCGAATCCGAGCAAATACAGTATGGAAAAATACGGGATCGTGGGGAAAAGAAATCATATGGGACTGTGGTCTTTCGTGGCTGTGAACAGTATTTTAAACAATCCGACGTATCTGGGGCAGTTGTCGCAACAGCGATTCAGTTCGATATCGTATAAAAATCATAAAAGATATATAAAAGACGAAAGCGAATGGATCGTAGTAAAGAATACGCACGAGCCGATAATAACGCAGGAATTATGGGACAAAGTGCGGGAAGTGGAAAAATCGGTGAGTCAGGGGAAGCGAACAAAGCGGGGGTATACGCATCCGCTATCGGGATTTTTGTATTGTGCGGACTGCGGCGGAAAAATGCGGCTGAACTACATTAAGCGGAACGGAGAACTGTATTACAGCTTTAATTGCGGAAATCATATGCGGCTTGGAAAATCGTATTGTTTTTCGCATTATATCGCGGCGAAAGAGCTGGAAGAAATTGTGATTTTCGATATACGGGAAAAGTCGAATGCCGTAACGATAGATGAAACCGAAATAAGAAAACAGTTTGAAGAAAGAAATTTACTGTCGCGCGCAGAGGAAAATAAATCGGCGCGGCGTAGTCTGCAAACGAAAACGGCGAGACTTACGGAAATCAAACGCTTAATAGAAACGGCGTATGAGGACAGAGTGAAAGGAAAACTACCGGAAGAGATTTGCTTGAAATTTATCGAAAAGTATACCGAAGAAGAAAACGAGCTGAACAAAGACATTGCCGAACTCGAATCGAAATTGAATGCGGCAAAAGAAGAAAAATTCAATGCGGACGAATTTATCTCGAATTTGAAAAGGTATATAGATGCGCCGGAACTTACAAGGGAAATGTGCCTTGAACTTATCGATAAAATCGTAGTCGGCGGTCATCCGAAAGCCACGGGTAAACCGCGGAATATAGATATAGTGT
>CALARO010000128.1 GCA_937888935.1 uncultured Clostridia bacterium | reverse complement strand
TTTTCGCTTTTTCTCTTAGGGGAGAAAAGCGCGAAAAAAATTGTCAGCCTATTTCATAGGCTTCCCCCCGGGGGGGAAAGCTGTCAACGAAGTTGACTGATGAGGGGCGCAACTTCTTCCCCCCAAAAATAAACCGTCAGACAAGCAGGTAAAAAATGAAAGTAATCACCTTCGGAGAAATTATGCTGCGGCTCACCCCGCAAAATCACAATCGAATCGGCAGAACGCCCATATACGAAGCTACTTACGGCGGCGCGGAAAGCAACGTGGCGTGTTCGCTCGCGCAGCTCGGCGCGCAAGCGGAATTTGTAACGAAACTTCCCGAAAACGCGGTGGCGGACGGCGCAATCGCCACCTTGAAAAGTTTCGGCGTAAATACGGATCATATCGCGCGCGGCGGCAATCGCATGGGCGTTTACTATCTCGAACGCGGCTCTTCGGTGCGCGCTTCCAAAGTGGTGTACGATCGCGCCGATTCCGCCATGGCTTTGGCACAGGCGGCCGATTTTAACTGGGACGAGATTTTCCGCGGCGCGGCGTGGTTTCACTTCACGGGCATCACGGCGGGCATTTCGAAAAACGCGCTCGAGCTTTGCAAAATCGCCGTGAAAAAAGCCAAAGAAAAAGGTTTAACCGTATCGTTCGACCCGAACTATCGCGCCAAATTATGGACGAAAGAAGAAGCGCGCGAAGCGATGAAAGAGCTTACGCCGTATGCCGACGTGCTGATTTCCAACGCGCCGCAAACGCTCGACGTGTACGAGCTGGACTGCGGCTCGGAAGAAAAAACGATGCGCGCCTTAGCGGAAAAATTCGATCTTCAAAGCGTGGTGTTCACCGATCGTATTTCGCGCTCGGCGGACGACAACGGCTATTTCGCTTCTTCGCTCGCGGGCGGCAAAAACGGGAAATATTATGTTTCCAAGCGTTACGAGCTGCACCCGATCGTCGATCGCGTGGGCGGCGGCGACGCGTTTGCGGCGGGGGATATTTTTTCGGCAAATAAGTATGAAAACGAGCAGCAGCGGCTTGATTTCGCGGTGGCGGCGGCAGCGTTCAAGCACACGATCGACGGCGATATCAACGTTGCGTGCGAAGCGGAAATCGCCGCGCTTGCGGAAGGCGACGGCTCGGGCAGGGTGCAGCGTTAATTTGTCCGGAATTTTGATACTTCGAATCCTTGACAAAACACACGGCTTGTGGTATAATAAGAAACAGAAGAACGCTTCGGGGAACAAACGAAAACAATCCCGCGGGGCGAGGAGGATTTTTATGGCAAATGGTTTTACAAACAGAGCATTTTGGTGCAGGTAATTCTTTTGTTGATCCCCGTTGTAAACTAGGTGATCGAATTGTGCGTGCGTTGGTCGGCGTATCTGTCGCGCCCGAAGTTGCTCACGCTCGTGTTCGCAATTCTCACGATTCCCTGCGGCATCATTTTCGGGTGGGTAGATCTCGTATGGCTGCTGC
>CALARO010000127.1 GCA_937888935.1 uncultured Clostridia bacterium | reverse complement strand
TATCAGGCGCGATTTGCCCGCCAAATCAGTTCAAGCTTGTTTTCATTCGGCTAAGCAAAAATCTCTTGTGGATAAAGAAAAATGGAAAATACAAATGCATGGAAAGCGGCGGAAAACGCAATCGCCGTGCCGCAGAAATACGGCTTTACATACGAATACGCCTACGATAAAGGCTCAGATTCTTCTTGTGTTTACGTTCATCGTTTTAAAAAGGGCAACGATAAATTCGAGCTTCGCGTTTTGTCGGGCGCGGAAACGGTGTCGGTGGTGGCATACGTCGGCGGCGAATATCGCTTCCCGAACGTGAAAAAACAGTATCGAAAATTATGGCGCGCCCGCGCGCACGCGAAAGGCGTCTTCCGCCTGTTCAAAAAACCTTCCGAAAAGGACGGCTGGGATTTCTACGCCGCCGCCATGGAAGAAGAAGCGAAAAACGGCGCGATTTTCGGCATACCGGTAGCCGCGCCCGCCGTCGATCAAAAGCAATAAAAAACAATATCTCAAACGATATAAACGTATATAAGGCAATACCGCGCAAAACACACATCAAATGTTTTGTGGGCAATTGCTTGCGAATTTTTGTCATATTGCATAAAAATTCCTTGCAATACTTATGGTATTCCCGCGTCATTTCTATGCAATCTGCCGAAAAATTTGTCGGCGCACTTGCCTCACAAGTTCTGCGCGGTATTGCCTTAAAATAAAGCATAAAGGCTCATACATAGCCCGCGCCGCCGCGATCAGGCGAAAAAAAGCCGTGAAAACATAAAAATTCACGGTTTTTTCATACAACTTTTTATGCTCAAACTGTTTACACGGGCGAAATTTTGTGGTATAATTATAATTGGAAGAAAAAGGGTTTCTTCAAAACGCAGCGGGCGAACAGGGCAGAAAAACCCCGCGCCCCGAAAAAAAGCACAAAAAAATTACGGAAAAAAGAAATTTCAAGGAGATATACCGAGATGTTCGAAGTAAAAACCAATCTTACGAAAAACAAGAAAGTATTGCAATTCGTGAAAGACAGCGCAGAGCTTGCCCAACCCGACAAAATCGTCTGGATCGACGGCAGCGAAGCTCAGCGCGACGCACTCCGCGCCGAAGCGGTGGCTACGGGCGAGATGATCAAGCTCAATGAGAAGCTTCTGCCCGATTGCTATCTGCACGGAACCGCCGAAAACGACGTAGCCCGCGTGGAAGACCGCACGTTCATCTGCTCGAGAAGAGAAGAAGACGCCATGCCTCATTCCATCGTGAAGTGGATGGACCCTCAAAAAGCGTATAAGCTGGTAGGAGAAATCGCACGCGGCAAGATGAAAGGCAGAACGATGTACGTTATTCCTTATTCGATGGGCGTAGTCGGCTCGCCGTTCTCTAAAATCGGCATCGAAGTTACCGATTCCATCTACGTTGTTCTGAATATGGAAATCATGACGCGCGTCGGCGTGGATTGCTACGAACAGCTCGGCGAAAACGGCGATTTCGTAAAAGGCTTCCATTGCAAGTGCGACGTCGATCCCGAAAAGAGATATATCATGCATTTCCCCGAAGACAATACCATCGTATCCGTGAACTCGGCGTACGGCGGCAACGTGCTTCTCGGCAAAAAGTGTTTCGCGCTTCGTATCGCCACCTACCTTGGCAAGAACGAAGGCTGGATGGCAGAGCATATGTTGATTCTCGGCTGCAAACGTCCGCAGGATAAAGAGATGAAGTACGTGGCGGCGGCGTTCCCTTCCGCTTGCGGCAAAACCAACCTTGCCATGCTCATTCCGCCCGAAGAATACAGAAAAGCGGGTTATGAAATCAAGACCGTA
>CALARO010000126.1 GCA_937888935.1 uncultured Clostridia bacterium | reverse complement strand
TTATGGAAATTTTTCCTGCTCCGCCTCTGTTCAGAAATCGGTGAAAAATTAAAGATAAGTATTCCGCCGTATTATTCTGATAATCCATCAGTTCGGCATACTCATTTCCTGATGACTCACGCAGAATATCGAAATTTTCCCACAATACAACAGTTCCCGACTCTCTTTCATTCAGAAAGTCAATACACTTCAATTTTTGTATTTCCTCTTCTGAACATTCAACCATCAGCCAGTCCTGTTTCGCCTCCACCACATCAAGATCCCAGATATAAGCAGACAAATTATCATCTTTTTTACTGACAACAGTAAGTTTTCTGCATTGAGACAGAGACGCCGCTTTAAGACCAAGTCCGAACCGACCGAGGTCATCTTCACTCCTTTTTCCTCGTTTAAGAGAACTTCCATATTTCATTGCATCAAACAGTTCTTCTTTTGATATTCCTGTACCGTTGTCGCAAATGGCAACATATATTTCAGCAGGATCAACGGGGAATTTTATTTCTATCTGTGTTGCATGCACGCTGACACTATTATCTATTATGTCTGCAATTGCGGACTCAAAGGTATACCCCATAGAACGCATTGATGACATCAGTACATCTGCTGTTGGTTTATTTTCTTTTAAAACCTTCTCATTACTCCCCATCTTTTGTTTTTCCTCCGTTCTTTATATTTTTTATCATACAAAACATGACAACTACGGTCATAATTAAAAAATTTTTCTTAAGTTTTGCAATTATTTTTCGTCGTCCACGATTTCGACGATATCGTCAAGCGTACAGCCCAGTGCCGTGCAGATTTTTATAAGCACGTCGGAATTCACCGAAACGCCGTCTTTCTTCATTTTTGCAAGAGTTGCGGGGCTTACGTGAGCGAGCGCGGCGAGTTCTTTGCTCTTCATCTCCCTGTCTATCAGTAATTTGAATAATTTTTTATAACTTGCTGCCATAATACACCTCATTGACTACTTTATTCAATTATACCATATTCCGGTATGTTTTGCAATAGAGATTTGAAATAAATTCAAAGAAGTTTTAATTTATTTTACTTTTCTCTATCGTCTATAATTTTGCTTTCGTCCAGCCCAAGCGATTTCAGCCACATTTCCTTTTCCGTCTGAATCACGGAATACATCACCTTATCGTTCTCGCAATAAGCCAACAAAAAGTTGTAATGTTTCAGTTTTGTCCTGATTTTGTCGTCAGGATCGTCTACCTGTATTTTCGGTCGGCGGTAATCGTTATACGAAGTCAGAAAAACTTTCCAACTGTATGCCGCAAGATTCTGCTTTGCCGCGCGTTTGCAATATCTCCGCCAGCAAAGCCTTATCGACGAACGGTGCTTAATCATCTGAAACTCTTCCCACTTAAAATTCGGAATCAGATACCCGTCTCCCGGCTTTGCCCTTTCCGGAAAAAGCAAATAAGCAAGTTCTTTTTCACTCATTCCGCTCAATTCGTCAAGTCCGATCCCGATAATGTTTACTCTTTGCAAAACGCGCCAGACTGTCATGCGGGAACATCCGCAAAGCGTAGCAATCTGCGTGCGGTTGTTTCCTTTTAAATAATACTCTGAAATCAATTTATACTTCGACATAAAATACCTCTCTATTATCGCCATTTTTTACATACGTCAATATATACGGAAAAGTGTAACATTTGAGGAACCACCCCTTAATTTTAGCATATTTTCCGATTTTGGGTTGCTTTCCAAAGAGTAAAAAAACAGCCAGACTCAAGCGAGAATGGCTGTTTTTCTTAAAATTCAGTATTAAAATGCCGGAATTTAACCGTTTTCCGCCAAAAGCTTACGCCCTCGGATTACGGATATTAGCCTGAGCCGCCGCCAATCTCGCGATGGGTACGCGGAACGGCGAGCAAGAAACGTACGTCAAGCCGATCTCATGACAGAATTCCACCGAAGAAGGATCGCCGCCGTGTTCGCCGCAAATTCCGCAAGACATTCCGGGACGCGTCTTTCTGCCCAATTCCACCGCCATCTTCATCAGCTTGCCAACGCCCACGGTATCAAGGCGCGCAAACGGATCGAATTCGTAAATCTTATTCGCATAGTACGCGGGCAAGAACTTGCCGGCGTCGTCGCGCGAGAACCCGAACGTCATCTGCGTCAGATCGTTCGTGCCAAAGCAGAAGAATTCCGCCTCTTTCGCAATCTCGTCCGCCGTCAACGCCGCGCG
The DNA here is from genome assembly GCA_937888935.1 of uncultured Clostridia bacterium. Lineage (GTDB taxonomy): Bacteria > Bacillota > Clostridia > Christensenellales > Borkfalkiaceae > Scatosoma. The sequence goes on along the minus strand of CALARO010000126.1, from coordinate 2,620 downwards.
CGGGATCTCGATCATCGTACCTACTTCGTACTTCAGATCGGACTTCGCCGCCGCGATCAATTCGTCCGCCGTCTTCACAACGATGTCTTTCACGAACTTCAATTCCTTCACTTCGCCCGTCAGCGGGATCATGATTTCGGGAACGATATTCCAATCCGCATGTCTTGCTTTCACGGCAAGCGCGGCCTTAATCACAGCCTTCGTCTGCATCACGGCGATTTCCGGATACGTCACGCACAAACGGCAGCCGCGGTGACCCATCATCGGGTTAAACTCGTGCAGCGAATCAATAATTTCTTTAATCTGCTTAACGCTCTTGTTCTTCGCCTTCGCCAAAGCCTCGATATCGGCTTCTTCCGTAGGCACGAACTCATGAAGCGGGGGATCAAGGAAGCGAATCGTTACGGGATACCCACCGAGCGCCTCAAACAAGCCCTCGAAATCAGCCTGCTGCATCGGCTCGATCTTCGCAAGCGCTTCTTCTCTCTCTTCCACCGTATCCGAGCAGATCATTTCGCGGAACGCACCGATACGCGCCGGATCGAAGAACATATGCTCGGTGCGGCACAACCCGATGCCTTGCGCACCGAACGCCGCCGCCTGTTTCGCGTCCTTAGGGGTATCCGCGTTCGTGCGAACGCCGAGCGCCTTGTACTTGTCTGCAAGTTCCATAATGCGCCCGAAATACCCGCTGTTGGGATCGGCCGGCACCGTCTTGATCAGCCTGCCGTAAATGTTGCCCGTCGAGCCGTCAAGCGAAATCTCGTCGCCTTCGCGGAAAATTCTTCCCGCCAGCTCGAAATATTTCTCGTCTTCGTGCATCTTGATGTCGCCACAACCGGATACGCAGCACGTACCCATACCGCGCGCAACTACGGCCGCGTGCGAAGTCTGACCGCCGCGTACCGTCAGAATACCCTGCGAATACTTCATCCCTTCGATATCTTCGGGCGAAGTTTCAAGGCGGACAAGAATCACCTTCTTCTTGTTCTTGCCTTCTTTCACCGCGTCTTCCGCCGTGAACACAATCGAACCGGCAGCCGCACCGGGCGAAGCCGCGATACCCTTGCCGATCACGTCCGTCTTGTCGGCAGCTTTCAGATCCTTCGCGTCAAACGTGGGGTGCAGCAGCATGTCAAGCGACTTCGCATCGATCTGCATCAACGCTTCTTTCTCGGTGATCATGCCCTCGTCGATTAAATCGCACGCGATCTTAATCGCGGCAGCCGCCGTGCGCTTGCCGTTACGGGTTTGCAGCATGTACAGCTTCTCGTTTTCCACCGTGAATTCCATATCCTGCATGTCGCGATAATGGTTTTCAAGAATTTTGCAAACTTCCTGGAACTGCTTGTACACTTTGGGGAAGACTTCCGCCATCTTCGCGATGGGCATCGGGGTACGTACGCCCGCCACAACGTCTTCGCCTTGCGCGTTCGTCAAAAATTCGCCCATCAAGCCCTTTTCTCCGGTAGCGGGGTTACGGGTAAACGCAACGCCCGTGCCGCAGTTGTCGCCCATGTTGCCGAACGCCATCATCTGTACGTTCACGGCAGTACCCCAGCTGTAAGGAATGTCGTGATCCATACGATAGATGTTCGCGCGCGGGTTATCCCACGAACGGAACACCGCCTTGATCGCTTCGAAAAGCTGTTCTTTCGGATCGTTGGGGAATTCCTTGCCGAGCTGCTTTTTGTATTCGGCTTTGAATTGGTTGGCAAGCGTTTTCAGATCGTCCGCGTCCAGCTCAACGTCCAGAGTAACGCCCTTCTTTTCTTTCATCTCGTCGATGAGTTTTTCGAAGTATTTTTTGCCTACTTCCATAACCACGTCCGAGAACATCTGAATAAATCTTCTGTAGCAGTCCCACGCCCAACGGGGATTATTCGATTTCGCCGCAATCACGTTCACCACTTCTTCATTCAAGCCGAGATTTAAAATGGTGTCCATCATGCCGGGCATCGAAGCGCGCGCGCCGGAACGCACGGAAACGAGCAAAGGGTTTTCCTTGTCGCCGAACTTCTTTCCGCAGATTTTTTCCATCTTGTCGATGTATTCCAAAATCTCCGCCTGAATTTCGGGATTGATCTGTCTGCCGTCTTCATAATACTGAGTGCAGGCTTCGGTAGAAATGGTGAAGCCTTGGGGAACGGGCAAACCGATGTTGGTCATTTCCGCAAGGTTCGCGCCCTTGCCGCCGAGCAGCTCGCGCATTTTCGCGTTGCCTTCGGTAAACAGATAGCAATACTTTTTAGCCATAAGTGATACTTCCTCCAAATGAAAATTCTTGATTTTTGGTACTGAAACGAATTGAAACGGCAGCGCGCCCGCCCGAAATTTTACGCTGCTTCGCGCGATCTTAAATCTACGGCTTGTCCCCGATTTTTGCGCGCGTTGAATATATAATGTATATAAACAGCGAAAAAAGCCAAGGAAACCAAGCATAAAAAAATACGCAAAAAGAAGCGGCGGAACGCTCAGCCGATATTTATTGTACACTAAAACGAAAAAAATATCAAGTCTTTATAAGGGCTATTTTCATTTTTTTTCGTAAAAATATCCAAATCTTTCACAAGCGAAAGAAAGACAATCCTTCCGTCAAGCCTTCCCGGGGGGGGGGCTT
>CALARO010000125.1 GCA_937888935.1 uncultured Clostridia bacterium | reverse complement strand
GCGGTTGCGGCACGGCTGCGAAGCTTTGCAGATTCTCGAATAAAGATTCTTTCCGTATCGGTTGCGGCATGATGGTGCGCGCCGAAGTGGTGCTGATCTGCACGGATAAAGGCATTTCGTCGGGACTTGTTTCCCCCGCCGTCTATCCATTCGTGTTCATGATCATTATCTTAACGTCCGTCCTTGCGCCGCTTCTTTTAAAGCTTTCGTATAAAAACGAACTGCCCCTTGCGGGCGCGGGCGGCACAGCGCAACCTTCCGAAAAATCTTTCACCGCCGCCGATCTCGCGCCGCTTGAAAACAGCGAAAAAGACGGCAACGCATAACGCGCCCGTCCACGCCGTAATATACCCCATAAAATAAATCCGCAGGCTCGCCCCGCGGATTTTTTCTATGCAAACATTTATTCTTCCGTCAGCGCGGCAATCAATTCCGCGCGCAGTTTTTCTTTGTCCTGCCCGCGCGCCGCAAACATTTTCACAAGCTTTCCGCTCCGCAGCACCGCAACGCGATCGGCAAGCGACAACGCTTCTTTCACGCTGTGCGTCACAAACACGGCGGTTTTCGCCCCTTCCGTCCCGCCGCGCTCGCGAAGCAAATCGGCAAATAAAGCGATCATTCGCTCGCGCAAAGCAATATCCAGCGCGGAAAACGGCTCGTCGGCAAGCAACAACTCAAACGGCGCGGCAAACGCGCGGCAAAACGCAACGCGCTGCTTTTCCCCGCCCGAAAGCGCAAAAGGTCTTTTCCCCGCCTTGTCCGAAAGTTCCGCGCGCGCAAGCAACGTTTCGCAAGCCGTCTTTTTCCCGCCCGCAAACGTCATATTTTTCAAAGCGGTTAAATTCGGCAAAAGCGAAGCTTCCTGAAACGCGTAAGATACTTTCGGCGCTGCGCCGCCCGCATAGATAATTTTGCCGCCGTCGGGCGAAATCAGCCCCGCAAGCACGTTTAAAAGCGTCGTTTTCCCGCCGCCGCTTTCGCCGAGAACGCACAGAATTTCGCCGCGAAAAATATCGAGCGAAACGCCGCCTATCACCGCTTTGCCGTCGTAAATTTTCGTAACGTTTTTCAAAGAAATCAATGCTTCCGTCATCTCACTTTCCTTTCTGCCGCAACCGCAACGATATTCCCGAGCGTTTCCAAAAACAACCCCGTCAGCACCGCAAGCAACGTCAGCGCGAACATGCGCGGCATTTCCTGATAAATTTTCGCTTCCTGTATCGCCCCGCCAAGACTGATATAGGTATTCGCCACCACTTCCGCCGAAACCACAAGCTTCACCGAAAACGCCAGCGCGCCCGCGCTTTCGCGCAAAAACTGCGGCGAAATCTGCGGCAGATACATTCCGAAAACGCGCTTATACCACGGCACGCAAAACACCTTGCAAACGCGTTTATATTTTTCGTCGATTGAAAAAAGCGCGGCTAAAATTCCCGTGTAAAGCAACGGAAACAGCGATAAAAACGCCATAATCACGGGTGCTTTTCTCGGCGTAGACCACACGAGCAACATCAATAAAATCGCCATCGCGGGCAACGAACGCAGCGCGGAAACGAAAACCGCCGCAATTTTCCGCACGGGCGCAAAGAAATACGCCGCCACGGCAAGCGCCGCCGCAGGCAGAAACGAGATGAAAAACGCCGCAAACACGCGCGAAAGCGTAGCGAAATACGCCGTGTAAAACGTTTTTTCTTTGAGTACTTCGCCGATTTTCGAAAGCGTTTCTTTCAGCGGCGGCACAAGCAGCGGATTTCCCACCAGCACGTAAGCCGCGCCCCACAGCGCAAACAACGCGAGAAAAGCCAACGCCCCGTAAAGAAGCGTTGACAAAACGTTTTTTAAGAAAATATTTTCGTTGTTTTTCCCGCGATTTTTCATTGTAAACTCATGATATTTCCGCAAAATAAGCGGAATAAGCAAAATTTATTTCGCAAACGAACGCAAAGTCGCCAAAGGCTCGGCAACCACAAACGCCGCGTACTGACTGTCCGCACCCACCTGCGCCGCGTCAATTGCCACAAGATTTACTTTATCTGCCGCGATTTCGCCTTCGTTTTTCACTTCCTGCCAGGCAATGTTGTGCTGATTTAAAATCATTTTGAAAACCATTCCGGGTACGTTCTGCAACTGTATCACGCCCACCTGCTTCCCGATCAACGTTTTCAACGTCTCGCCGTCTTTGAAATAGTTCGGCGAATCGGTAGACAAAATAAACAGATTGCCGTGCGTTACCGTTCCGAGCATCTGATATTTCTGCCCGTTCCCGAACATTTTCGCCGCCGCGTTTACGGGCAAAATGCAAAAATCCGCATTATCCGCTTCGTCCTTATTCGTCACGCACGCCGTAATCTTTCCCGCTTCCACCACATGATACGATACGATTTCGCTGTCGTTTTCCTTTATCATCTGTGCAAGCGCAAGCGCAGGCGCGCCGTCGGGCGAATACACCGTCACATTTGCGGGGGTCGCGCTGTCCGAGATAACTTCCGAAGGAGTATAGAAAAATTCGTCGGCAACCGCGGGCGCGTTCGTCCCCATCATACCTTGCAGCACTTCTTTCACGTTTTCCTTTTCCGTCTGCGCCGCAATGAATTCCACGTTGCAGTTTTCCACCACTTCCGCCGTCAGATTTTTCGCGTTGAACGCGGGAGTCAATCCCTTGGTCAGTTTTTCCGAAATCGAAGAGATAATCTCGCTCGGCTGCGCGTTTTTCAAATACTCGTCCGCGTTATTCAGCTTCGCGATAAATTCATTCGTATACGCGGGGTACTGCTCGGTAAACGATTTTTTCGCCACGATCACCGCCTGCGGATACCCTTCTTCCTTGCCGTAAAGCGTTTGCAGACTTCCCGAGATATACAGTTTCTCGCCGCCCTTCGCCTTTTCGGCACATGCCGCCACGGAAAGCGCGCAAGCTGCAGCCAACGCGCACGCCGATAATTTCGCAAATAACTTTTTACTCATAATTTTATTTCTCCTTCCGCTTAAATAAAAGCGATTAAATTTTTTCACACGCTAGCCGAATGAAAACAAGCTTGAACTGATTTAGCGGGCAAATCGCGCCTGATAC
>CALARO010000124.1 GCA_937888935.1 uncultured Clostridia bacterium | reverse complement strand
GGACAAGCAGCGCGAAATCAAAGATTCGATTTACTATATCACGAAGTCGATCGTGAGAAAGAAGATTTTCGAAAACGGCGTGCGCCCGGACGGCAGAAAGCTGAAAGAAGTGCGCCCGATCTGGTGCGAACACGGCGTTCTTCCGCGCGTACACGGCTCGGCGGTGTTTACGAGAGGTCAGACGCAGGCCTTAACCACCTGCACGCTCGGCATGCTCGACGAAGCGCAGAGAATGGAAGGTTTAGACGAAGAAGAAGAAAAACGCTATATGCATCAGTACAACTTCCCCGGCTACTGCACGGGCGAAGCGAAGGCGTTGAGAAGTCCCGGTCGTCGTGAAATCGGTCACGGCGCGCTTGCGGAACGCGCGCTTGTCCCCGTGATCCCTTCGGAAGAAGAGTTCCCTTATGCGATCCGCGTGGTATCGGATATTCTGTCTTCGAACGGTTCGTCTTCGATGGCTTCGGTGTGCGGCTCTACGATGGCGCTCATGGACGCGGGCGTGCCGATCAAAGCACCCGTGGCAGGCTGCGCGATGGGTCTTATCAAAGATCCCGAAACGGGCAAGTACGTGATCATGACGGATATTCAGGGTTTGGAAGACTTCCTTGGCGATATGGACTTCAAGGTAGCCGGCACGGAAAAGGGCATCACCGCCATTCAGATGGATATCAAGATCAAGGGCATTTCCGAGCAGATTATGCTTGACGCGATTGCGCAGGCGCAGGAAGGCAGAAGATTTATTCTCGGCAAGATGCTTGAATGTATCCCCGCGGTAAACGATCACCTTTCGGATTATGCGCCGAAGATTATTTCGTTTAAGATCAACCCCGAGAAGATCGGCGACGTGGTGGGCAAGCAGGGCAAAGTGATCAATAAGATCATCGAGCAGACCGGCACGAAGATCGACATCGAAGAAGACGGCACGGTGTGCATTGCCTGCTACGGCGACGTGGCTGCGGCGCACAGAGCGAAGAGCATAGTGGAATCCATTGCGCACGATCCCGAAGTGGGCGATATGTTCGTGGGCGTAGTAGTGCGTATTCTTTCCAAAGTGGGCGCGTTTGTGGAATTTGCGCCGGGAAAAGACGGCATGGTGCATATTTCCCGCCTTTCGAAAGAGCGCGTAAATCAGGTGGAAGACGTTCTGAATATCGGCGACAAGGTGAAAGTGGAAATCATCAAAATCGGCGAAAAGGGCGTTGATCTGAAATTGCTCGAAAAAATGTAAGTTGCGATTTATTTAATAGGGTTGCAATAAATTTACGATAAATTTACAATAAATTGCCGCCCGCGCTTATGGCGCGGGCGGCTGATTTTTAGCGTTTTTAGCGCAATGTTAATTTCTGCAATACCTTTAATCTTTTTTAGATTTTTTTTCGCGTTTTTCTTCGGCTGCGGCGAGAGCGAGATACGCGGTTGTGTCTTCTGCCTGCGGCGCGGAAAGTTCTGCGTTTTGAGCGAGTTTTTCTTGTGATTTTGCAAGTTTTTCTTGTGATTTCGCGGTTTTTTCTTTTCTTTTTAATGCTTTTTCTTGCTTTTTAGCGGCTTTTTCTTGCTTTTCAGCCGACTTTAACAGCTTATTTTCGATAGAAATCGCGGCTTTTTTATCAATTTTTTCCTGTTTTTCGGCGGCTTTTTTCGCTTTAAATTCCTGCTTTTTCAGCTCGCGTTTTTCCTTGCGTTCGGCGCGGAATTGTTCTACTTTTTCGCGCAGTTTCAGCTGATTTTTCGTAGGTTCTTGCGGCGTTTCCACTTCTTTCCCCGTGATTTTTTTGAAGAAATTCCCCACGGCGGTTACGGGGCGTTTGATCTCTTCCACGTCCGCTTTCACGCCGTCCATAATCAGAGCGAAGCGGTTGGAAAATATCGCGCCGAACACTTCGAAAACGATTTGCAGAATCCAGCCGATCATCATGAAACAGATGAGAAGCAGCGCGAGAAACGATACTTTTTCGGTGGTTTGGTAAAGCCCGTAAATCGTGAGCGCAAGCGGGTAAATTTTAATTAACAATTTACAATATTTATACACGCACTTGCCCGTTTTCTGCACGATTTTGGCTTTTGCGCCGCCCGGTTGCCTGCCGCATTTCGTAGTGATTAAAAAGAAAACGAAGTAGGCGGCGGAAATCGCGAGCAGCACGAGATTTACCCACAGCACGCCCGCGCCCGCGCACAGCGCATAGATAAGGTAGCCTATGTACACCGCCTGCGAAAATACGGAAACGATATAAAGGACTTTCTGAAAGTCGGCGGCGATCTGCTTTGCCGCGGCTTGCGTATAATCGAACATAATTTTTCCTTTTGGGGACTTTCCCGATAGATTTTGTTGCAACAATTATACACCATTGCGGGCGGAAAAGTCAAACGTTTCAAGATAATTCGAAAAAAATGAAGAGCTACGGGATTATAATAAAAACGAAAAGCCGCTTTGAAATTATATATTTAGCCTATATAAAAAAACGCTCGAAAAAAAATCGGGAATTTTTCGAACAGGTGACGGAAAATCGTTAGATTTTCTTAGGAATTAGCCGAGAGATGAATTTATAAGTAAAAACACCCGAAAAAAAATCGGGTGTTTTTAGCGTGGAGCAGGTGACGAGAGTCGAACTCGCCGGAAGCAGCTTGGGAAGCTGCCGCCATACCGCTAGGCGACACCTGCACGTTTCAGCCTATTTATTATACGGCATTTTTACACTTTTGTCAATCCGTTTTTGCTCGTTTTATCGCTTATTTTTAAAAAGTTTGCCAAAACTGCCCCGAAAACGGGGCAGTCCGACAAAATCTATCGAATTTTATACGCTGTACAGCAAATCGACGTATCTCGGCAACGTCCATTCTTCCGCCGAGCAGAGATTTTCCGCTTCGTCTGCGGTTTTTCTAAGCTCGTTCATCGCGGGGCATACGATATGCGCGCACGCTTTTGCCGCCGCAATCCGCTCTTCGGGCAGCGCGGCAAGCGCGTTTTCGAGCGCTTCGCCTGCTTCAAGCAGTTTTTCCTGCTTATCCGCAAGCGTTTTGATCAGCGTTTCTTCTTTGCCGCAATTCAGCGCGAACAACGACTTTTTCGCCGCGAGCGAGCCGCAAAGCTTTTCCGTGTACGCCGCCGTGGCGGGGTAGATGTCTTTGCGCAGCATATCGAGCGCGACGTTCGCTTCGATGCGGATATTTTTGATATACGTATCCAGCTGAATGTTCGCCCGCGCGATCGCTTCGCTTTTCGTGTACACGCCGCGCCGCACGAAGACGTCGATATTCTCTTTTTTCAAGAGTTCGGGAACGGCGTCCGCCGTGGTTTTCGCGTTCAGAAGTCCGCGGTGTTCCGCTTCCGCTTCCCATTCCGGGCCGTACCCGTTGTAGTTGAAAATGATGCGGTAATGCTCTTTGAAAAGCTTCTCGGTGTACGCTTTGATGTCCTTTTCGAGATTTTCCGAATTTTCAAGTTTATCCGCCGCCGCAGCGAACGCGTCCGCCACGATCGTATTCAGCACGATGTTGGGATCGGCTACCGAAGCCGCCGAGCCGAGCATACGGAATTCGAATTTGTTGCCCGTGAACGCGAACGGCGAAGTGCGGTTTCTGTCCGTGGAATCAATGGGGAAAATGGGGGATTCGGGTACGCCGATCGAGCCTTTCGTCGCCTTTTTCGGCACATAGTTTTTGCCGAGTACGATACTATCCACGATTGCGCCGAGTTCGTCGCCGAGATATACGGAAACGATTGCGGGAGGGGCTTCGTCCGCGCCCAGGCGGTGATCGTTGCCCGCCGACGCCACGCACGCGCGCAGCACGCCCTGATAGGTGTCTACCGA
>CALARO010000123.1 GCA_937888935.1 uncultured Clostridia bacterium | reverse complement strand
GTTTTACGCTTGGTGGAAGTGGAAAGCACGTAAGCCATCGAGCCGCTGTCCACCTGACCTGCAATCAGGTTGTTCGAAGCCATAATCATGAAGATGATGGGCAGAAGCAGACCGGCGAGTTTGTAGAAAATCGAGCCTACGATCAGCGTGTAGAGATCGGCCTGACCGATTTCTTCCAACGCTTCCGAAACGGATTCGGGGAGAGATGCAAGCAAACTGTCGGTAAGATCGCCCGTGATTTCGTCGTTTTTCGTGGCGAGAGTTACTTTGTATTCGTCCGCCGTGATTTCGCCTGCCGCAAGCTTTTTATCAAGCTCTTCTTTCTCGTAGGAAAGTCTGCCGCGATACGAAACCACCGTAGTGGCGGCTAAATTTTTAATCGCCGCGTAGGTGTAGCCGAACGAATCGTATTTTTCCTTGGTTACGCCAAATGAAGAAAGCGCGTCTACAATGTTTTGTACGTTCGCGGGTTGCGTCATGTTGAACGCAAGGAAAACGGAAGAGCAGTACTGTGCGCGTTCTTCGATATATTCGGCGCGTTCTTCGCCTGCCAGATAATCGGCAAGATTTGCCTGATTTTCGATGAGCGCGGCGGAATAATCCGCAGGTTTATCCGCTTCGTTTTCGTTTGAAAGCATCGCTTTCAGCGTCTCGTTGTTGTACGTTGCCACGGGGAAGAGATACGCCGCCGTCACTTCCTGCGCCACCGTTTTGTATTCGTCGGAATCCTTCGCGTAGGGAACGCCGTTTTTATCTTTCGCGGCTTCGTCCGCCGCCATGTTCGCTTTCGCCTGTACGGAAGCCATCGCGCCTTCGTAAGCCGCTTTAAACGCCGCCGTGGAGTTTGCGTAAGTCGCGGGGTCTTCCGCAACTTTCATTTCAAACGTTTTGCCCGTTTCCGTTTTCATTTCGGGTTTTGCCGCCGCCCACGCGGGCAGCTGCGAAGCGTCGGAAGGCTTTTTCGAAAGCCACGTTAAATAGCTTACGGTATCGTTGAGATTTGCCGCAAACGCGGGATCGAACGTTTCCATACCGTCTTTGCCCATCAGGTAGTAGTTGAGTCCGCGCTGTTCCAGCTGCGAATCCACTTCTTCCTGAATGATGGTATCCTGAATGGAATTTTTCACTTCGCCGAGCGAGCCGCTGCCCGAAATGAGCATTACGCACGCCAGCATAAAGCATACGGCTGCGGTGATAATCGTCCACATCGTGCCGTTTGCCTTGCACGATTGTTTGAAAAGGGCTTTGCTGAATAAGTGTCCTTCATATTTTTTTTCGCCTTTCATCGGCTTTGCAGATGTTTTACTTGCCATTTTTTTCGTTCTCCTTCTTGTTTCTGAGTACCGTTTTGAAATGCCGTTCCAAAGAATAGGGCAATTCCGAAATGAATTTTACGTTGTAATTCCGCAGCGTGTGCAGAAGCTGCGCCGTTTCCGTAGAGCGGATTTTAATCGTCGCCTGCGAGTACTGTTCCTGCAAACGCGTGATTTCGTATTTGCCGCGAATAAACCTTTGATAATCTTCCGCCGTGTTGAATTCGATCTTGAATTCTTTGAATTCGCGGTTGTGAATATCGTCCATTTTGCACACGTCGATGATATGCCCGTCGTTGATAAGAGCCACGCGATCGCACGTGCTTTCCAGCTCGTCAAACGAGTGCGAACTCATAAAAATCGTCTTGCCTTTCTTGTGTTCTTCCTTGATAATGTCGAGAAACGTGGCGCGCATCAGGGGATCGAGACCGGTTGTCGGCTCGTCGAGCAGAATCACGGGCGCGTCGTTCATAAGCGCAGCCACAAGCGCGGTTTTTTGCTTCATGCCTTTACTCATGCGCTTTAAATTCGCGCGCGGATCAAGCTGCAATCTCTCGATCAGCTCGTTGGCGTAGCTCATATCGCTCATGCCTAAAAATTCTGCCTGACATTTTAAAAAGTCGATACCGGTTTTCAAATCGGGAAACGCGATTTCGCCCGGCACATACCCCACGAACGAAGCGATTTCGCTTGCGTGTTCCCACGAAGAAAGTCCGTTCACGTAAGATTTGCCTTTCGTCGGCTTCAAAAAACCTAAAATGTTGCGGATCGTGGTGGTTTTGCCGCTGCCGTTCGTGCCTACGTAACCCATCATTTCGCCGCCCGCAATATCAAGGTTTAAATCGAACACGCCCTGCCCGTGGCCGTAGTCTTTCGTTAAGCCGTCTAATTGAATCACGTTCATTTCAACGCACCTCCGAAATCTTTGTCTTCTTTGTAGAATTTCATAAAGTAATCTTCCAGCGATTCTTTGCGGTTAGAGAAAGATACCACGTTGATATCCGAAAGAATATCGATCAGGGTGTTCAGATCGCGATCTTCCACCGAAATATACGCGTCGTTGTCGCCGCCGCCGAGCAGTTGCAGCGAGGGGATGCGCTCTTTCGCGCGATCGAGCGAAATCGCCTTGCCTACGGGCGAGCGGAACGTTACGTTGTAGAACTTCCGCGAAGCGTGTTTTAAATCGTCCGCCACGAATTCCGAAACGATCCTGCCGTCCTTGATTATCGCAATGCGATCGCAGGTGGAGTCGATTTCCGAGAAAATATGGCTCGATAATAAAATCGTCTTGCCGCGCTTCTTTTCTTCATGAATAAATTCAATGAAATTTTCCTGCATCACGGGATCGAGACCGCTCGTCGGCTCGTCGAGAATGAGTACGTCGGGATCGGACATAAACGCGGTGACCACCGCGAGTTTTCTCTTAACGCCAAGGCTCATCCGTTTGGTTTCGCCCGCAAGCGCCGTCTGATCCAGCTCGAATAAATCGAGCATGCGTTTTAATTGCTTCTGATTGTGGCAATGCTGCAAATCCTGCATCATTTTGATAAAGGCTTTGCCGGTAAGTCCCGCCGGTAGCGCGATTTCGCCCGGAATATAGCCCACGTTCGCAAGAATTTCGTAGTACTTATCAAAAGTTTCCATGCCGAAAATCTTCGTAGAGCCGCTGTCCGGCTTCGAAAAACCCATCAGATGCCTGATCGTAGTGGATTTTCCCGCGCCGTTCGGACCGAGAAAGCCGAATACTTCGCCTTCGTCCACGTGCAGATTCACGTTGAATACGCCTCGTCCGAAGCCGTAATCTTTCGTGAGATCGTTTACTTCAATAACGTGCATTTTTATCTCCTTGCTTTGAATATTTCACCGATTTTCCGCCGTTATATACTAAATTATTGCCGAAAAAGCACACGCTTAAAAAACCCGATGGAATTTCTTCTCTCGCGTTTTTTTATTTTATATCGTAAAAATTATTCTTTTTCGGTTTCCGCGCCCGCCGCGTCCGCGCTTGCCGCGATTTCGGCGGTAACGTCCGCTTTGATTTCGGTTGCCGGTTTTTTTTCGCCGTCCGCGCCTTTTTTCGCGCCCGCTGCCGTCACGCGGTATTCGGTAACGTTCGTCACCGTTTCGCCGTCGATTTGCAGCGCGGTGGGGCGATCGAATTTCACTTCGATCACTTTGCCCGTTTTCACTTCCACCGATTTTTTATGGTTTACATGCGTGCCTTTGAAAATCGAAGGGAACACCATCAGCGTTTTCAGCTTGCTTTTTCCGTGCATAATCATCACGGAAACCGTGCCGTCGTCGTTCAGGCGTTTCTGCAAGGGCGTAGGCATCATGCCGCCGCCGTAGTACTTGCCGTTCATCGTAGGCGCAAGCCACACGTGCTTGTAATTGAAGATCTCGCCGTCTACGTTCACGGTGGCGTTCACCGGCTTGAAATGGAAGAGCAAGCCTTTCACGGCGATGCCCGAATAAGAAATTTTCTTATCGGGCGCTTCGCGGTGCAGTCTGTCGCCCGTTTCGCAGCAGTAGCCGTCGATGCCGAACCCTACGTTGTTCAAAAACTTGCACGTCCTGCCGTTCACCGCCACGGTGGGCAGGTTTACGATGTAGGGATTGATCTTGCACGGCTCGCTTAAATCGCTTCCTTCGGTTACGTCGCGGTAGAAATCGTTGCCGTTGCCCGTGGGGTAGTACAAAATCTCGTTTTCGGGAATAAAGGGAATGGAATTCACGAACTTGTTCAGCGTTCCGTCGCCGCCGCAAAGCACGATTTTGTCGCCTTTTTCCAGCTTCGAAAAAAGCTCGTCGAGCGCGCCTTCTTTCGTCACGTCCGAAAATTCGGCGTCCTTGCCTTCCATCAGCTTCTTCGCCTGATCCAGTCCGCCGATTTCCTTGCCAAGTCCCGCAAGCGGGTTGTACAATACTCGGTACTTCATCCTTTGTGTTTCCTCCGATTTTTTTGCCGAAAAAACTTTTCAAAAATAGTTTGAACATTGTTGACTTTCTTTCGACATCTGTATTATAATATAAAAAAGCAAAAAAATAAAGCACAATCAATGCGTCATTGTTCAAATTTTAACACTGTATGGTAAATTTGTGCAAATTTACCCGTAAAAAAGGGCATACTAAGCGAGGAAACGGCTATGAAAGTACAAAATTTAAACAGCTCTTCGAAAAAAACGAAGCGACTGATCAAAAACGTGTTTGCGGAAATGCTTAGCGAAAAGCGCGAACTTTCTAAAATTTCGGTGAGCGAGCTTTGCGCGCGGGCGGAAATTTCGCGCGGCGCGTTCTATTCTCACTACGACGATATATACGGCGTGGCGGAAGACTACGAAAACGAGCTGATTGATCTGTTTTTCGATAACGCGCGGCTTTTGTCGCCGTCCACGGTAGAGCAGTTTGTGGATACGTTGTTCGATTATATCCGCAAAAACGACGAAAATTATAAGCTTTTGTGCTGCTCGAACGATTTTCTTTTCACGGCGAAGAAGCTCACGGCGATCGCGTCGAATAAATTTCTGGAACTTTGCTACGAATCGCCGTATCTGAAAATCAGAGAAAATCTCGAACTTGAAATCAACGTGTTTATCGAAGGCTTATTCTGCGAGTACGTGCGGTATTGCCGCGGATATTCGGCGGTGCGGTTAGAGGATCTGTACGCGTACACGCGCGAGTGGGTGGCGCGGTTTTCGGCAAGAAGATTTGCAAACCGGCAAACCGAAGAAAATCCCGCGTAAAGAAAAAAATCATTAAAATATAAAGATTTATCATTAAAATACGGCTTGTTTTCTGTGCGCCGCAATGGTATAATGTTTCTGCAAAGCTTGAAACGCAGGCTTAAAAGTTACGTTTTTTCCATGCGCTCGGAGAAACGCCGTATTGTTTTTTAAAGAGAACGGAAAAATGGTTGGCGTCGGCAAAGCCGGAAGAAAGCGCGGCTTCCGCCACGGTGCAATCCGAATTTTTCAGTTTCGCGGCGGCTTGTTTCAATCGGAAAATCGTAATGAATTTCGCGAGCGGCACGCCGTTTTTTAATTGAAAAACGTAGCGGATATGCGGCAGCGAATAATTCAGCCTTTCGGCCATGCTTTCGGGGGCGAACGGCAGGGGGTAGTTGTCGTACACGAATTTTAAAATGCGCGCGTTTAAAATATCGTAATGATCGGAAACGCTGCGCCCCGCAATGAAATTTTCGTAAAATTCTTTCAGCATAAACCCGAGCGGCATAAGGGCGGCGGAAATTTCGCCCTGTTGCGGCACGTCGCGGCACAAAAGCGCGTATTCTTTCTCGTAAGATGTGCCGAGCGCGGAAGATTTCGAAAGCAGCCGCTGCCGCTGAAATAAGTACAATTTCTGCGTTTTTGCGTTCTTTCCAGCGTACCCCGCGGCGTGCAGATAGGCGATCGGCTCGCCGTCGTAAAGCGCGGGCATTAAAAATTCTTCAATCGCATAAGGGCAGCAATTATAAACGTTTTCGCGCAATTTTTTCGCCACCAGACGATTTTTATTCGCGAAGCACGCGCGCGCCGTGGCGGCGTTCGATTTCATCAGATCGCAAAGCGCGCAATTATGAATTTCCAGCTCGGCAAACGCGGGATACAAAACGCGCAGCCGCTCGTCCACGCAGCTCAGAGAAACGCGCACCCCGCGCGTGCGCAAAAACAGCATATAATCGCGGATGGTTTTCAAAAGCTCGGCGTCATTTGTAATCATATTCGTATAATCCCATTTAAAAACAAGCAAAAAATCTTTGTAATATAATTATATCGGCAAAACGATAAAAAGTCAAGGAGATATTCAATCAAATGCCATTAAACGAAAAAATTTTACAGGCGGACTTATGCGTGGTGGGCGGCGGTATCGCCGGCACATACGCGGCAATCACGGCGGCGCGGCTCGGCTTGAAAACGGTGCTGATCCACGAACGCCCCGTTTTCGGCGGCAACGCTTCGGGCGAAATCAGAATGTGGATCTGCGGCGCGCAGCAGCCGCTGTATAAAGAAGCGGGCTTGCAGGAAGAATTCGAAATCGCAAACTACTTTTTCAATCCTTCGAAAAATCACTACTTAAACGACGCGCTTTTGTATCACGCCGTCGAGCGCGAAAAAAATCTCATCGCGCTTTTAAACTGCACCTGCTTCGCCGCCGATACGCAAAACGAAACAATTCAGAGCGTCACAGCGTATCAGATGACAACGCAAACCTTTTACAAAGTGCGGGCGAAATATTTTGCCGATTGCTCGGGCGACAGTATTCTTGCGCCGCTCACGGGCGCGCATTATATGTACGGCAGAGAAGCCGCGGAAGAATACGGCGAACACACCGAACGCCCGCACGCCGTGCGCGATCGGAAAACAATGGGCAATTCGCTGCTCATTCAGGCGCGCGACGTAGGGCATAAAGTGCAATTCACCGCCCCCGACTTTGCCGAGAAAGTCAGCGTGCAGAAGCTGAAAGAAAAGGGCGTCAGCCTTCAAAAAACAAGCGAAAACTTCTGGTATATCGAACTCGGCGGAAACGTCGATACGATCGCCGAAGCGGAAACGCTCAATTGCCGCCTGCTCGCCCTGTGTCTCGGCGTGTGGGATACCATAAAAAATTCGGGCGAATTCAACGCCGATAATTTCGATCTCGAATTTCTCGGCTTTCTGCCCGCCAAGCGCGAATCCCGCCGCATGAAAGGCGATTATGTGCTTACCGCAAACGATATTTTAAGCGGCGGCAACTTCGCCGATACCGTGGCTTACGGCGGCTGGGGGTTAGACGATCATAATCCGGACGGCTTCGACGGCAAAGAAAGCAATTATAATCAGGTGGTGCATAACGTTTACGGAATCCCGTACCGCTGCCTGTATTCCGAAAATATCGAAAATCTGTTTTTCGCCGGCAGAAATATTTCCGCCACCCACCTTGCCACAAGCTCGGCGCGCGTCATGGGTACGTGCGGCTGCATCGGCCAGGCGGTGGGCGCGGCGGCGTTCGTCGTAAAAAAATACGATATATCGCCCCGCGCGGCGGGAGAGCATATCGCCGAAATTCAGCAGCAGCTTTTAGCTGCAGATTGTTATTTGCCGGGGGTAGTCCGTGAAGTTTCGCGCTTTTGTAAAGCGGCTTCGCTTTCGGTTTGCGGCGAAAACGCGGCGAATACCGAACGCCTGCGCGACGGGTTCGATCGGAACACCGAAACGGTGCAAACGGGCGTAAAACTCAGAAACGGCGCGGCGGCAATATACGAATTCGAAACGCAGCAGAAAATCAACGGCGTAAAAA
>CALARO010000122.1 GCA_937888935.1 uncultured Clostridia bacterium | reverse complement strand
TTTTCGGCGTCTTCGTCGGATATTTCCTCGCCGAAGAAATCGGTAATCGGCTGATATTTCCCTTCAAGATTCTTGAAAATCACGATATCCTTCACTTTTTCGTAAAATTCCTCGTCTTTCAGGCAGCCGAATTTAATAAACGTGGCAATGTCTTTCCAGCAATGCTCGTACCGCTCGCGATCGTCCTTGAAAAGCGCGGTAAGCTTGTCCGCCACCTTCTTCGTGATATGTTTCGCAATCTTCTGCACCTGACGATCGTTCTGCAAAAAGCTTCGCGATACGTTCAGCGGAATATCCGGGCAATCAATCACGCCGTTCAGAAGCATCAGAAATTCGGGAATCACTTCCTTGATGTTGTCCGCGATAAACACCTGATTGCAATACAACTTCACCTGCCCTTTTTCAAGCTGCACCTGCTGCTTCACTTTCGGGAAGTACAAAATGCCTTTCAGCCGGAACGGATAATCCATATTCAGATGAATCCAGAAAAGCGGCTCGTCGTAATCGGAAAACGTATCGCGGTAAAACGCCTTGTATTCCTCGTCGGTACACTCTTTCGGATCTTTCAGATACAAAGGCTGCGTGTTGTTCACGGGCTTGTCCGCCTGCTTCGCGTTGCCTTTTTCGTCCTTTTCGCCTTCTTTTATGCCTTTTGCGTTCAGGTACACGGGATACGGCATAAACGAACAGTACTTTCTAAGCAGCGAGCGAATCGTATATTCGTTAAGAAATTCCTTTTCTTCGTCGGCGATATGCAGCACGATTTTCGTACCTCTGCCGCGTTCTTCCGCCGCTCCGATTTTATACGTCGCGTTGCCGTCCGATTCCCAATGCACCGCGGGCGTGCCTTTGTAGCTCTTCGTGAAAATTTCCACGTCGCTCGCCACCATGTACGCCGAGTAGAACCCCAACCCGAAATGCCCGATAATTCCGTCGCCCGAAGCCTTTTCGTACTTCTGCAAAAAGTCTTCTGCCCCCGAAAACGCAATTTGCGTAATGTACTTTTCCACTTCTTCTTCCGTCATACCGATGCCGTTATCTTCGATCGTCAGCGTTTTCGCCGCTTCGTCGGTACGCACGTCAATCCGGTATTCTTCCGCTTCGCCGTCGGCGGGTTTCGCTTCGCCCATATCCACAAGCTTTTTATACTTCGTGATGGCGTCTACGCCGTTCGCCACAATCTCGCGCAGAAAAATATCTTTGTCCGAATACAACCACTTTTTAATGATCGGCATCATATTTTCGCTTGAAATGCGAATTTTGCCCTGTTTTTCGTTTTTCACTTCTTCGTTTTCACTCATTTTTCTTTCACTCCTTCCGTCCGCTCAAACAGACTTCCGCCGATTGAGCGGCTAAAATTTTTACGAATTATATATAAACGCAAAACCCCGCTTTTAATCGGAAAAGCAGGGTTTCGTTCAAG
The DNA here is from genome assembly GCA_937888935.1 of uncultured Clostridia bacterium. Taxonomy (GTDB): domain Bacteria; phylum Bacillota; class Clostridia; order Christensenellales; family Borkfalkiaceae; genus Scatosoma. Next base: position 4,124 of record CALARO010000122.1, on the reverse strand, counting down.
TTTTTTCAACGCTTTTATTCATGAAAACGCGCGGAAACCATACGGCTTCCGCAGCGTTTGTTCGTATCGGATTATCTTAAAAACAACGCTTAGTTATTCTTCATAAGATCGGCGATAGACGCGCCGCCTTCGTTGTCGTCCGTCCAGGAAGTCATCTCGTCGGGATCGAGCGTGGTTTTCACCGCCTTCTTTCCGCCCTTCTCGTCGTCTTTCTTGTCTTCTCTCTCGGGGCGGGGCAGAAGCGCTTTGATCGAAAGCGTCATCTTTCTCTCTTCCGGATTAAGGCGCAAAATCTTCGCGTCGATTTCCTGACCGATCGTCAGCGCGGAAGTAGGATTTTCAAGGAATTCGTGAGAAATCTGCGAAACGTGTACAAGACCGTCGATGCCTTTTTCCACTTCCACGAACGCGCCGAACGGAACGATACGCACAACTTTGCCGTGAATAACGTCGCCTTCAACGTACTTCTCGCCTACAAGATCCCAAGGGTGCGGTTGAAGCTGCTTGTAGCCGATCGCCGCTTTTTTGTTCGCGGGATCGAGTTTCAGCACCTTGAACTGATACGTTTTGCCGATTTCGAGTACGTCGGTAACCGACTCGATTTCGCCCCAGGAAATATCCGAAATGCGGGCAAGGCAATCGAAACCGTTTACGGATACGAACGCGCCGAAGCCCGTCACTCTTTCCACTTTGCCTTCCACAATGTCGTCTACATGCACGTTTGCGAAGAATTCGGCTTCTTTCGCCGCCTTTTCCGCTTCTCTCGCGGCTTTTTCCGCCTCGATGATCACGCGCTGCGAAGCAACGATCTCTTTGCCTTTCTCGGTATTGATTTCAAGAAGCTTCAATCTGAGCTTCTTGCCCACGTATTTATCCAATTCTTTCACGTAACCCGAACGGATTTCTCTTGCGGGAACGAACACTTTGTAAGTGCCGAGCGAACCCGTTAAGCCGCCCTTGTTCGAACCGGTGCAGGTAATGGAAAACTCCTGTCCTTCTTTAATGCCTTCCAGCATCGCTTCCTCTTCTTTCGCCTGCTTGATCTGCTTCTGAGAAAGCTTCACGGGATTCACCGCCGTCACCATAAGCTCGATTTCGTCGCCGATCTTCGAAGCATAAGCTTCTTTGTCGTACGTTTCGCAATCCACTTCGTTCTTGTCAAGAAGGATTTCCTTCTTCGCCATAGGCAAAAGAACCGAAATGCCCTGATCGTCCGCTTTGGAAATCGTGGCTTTGATGATGTCGCCTTTTCTGAATCTCGGCTGATTGTCCATGTTTGCAACAACTTGTTCCATCGTTGCTTTGTCTGCTGTTTCCGTTACCATTTTTAAGAGAACCTCCTGAGTCTGTTCGTTCGGAGTGCTTGCCCCCGTCACGATACCGACCTTATTAAATCTTTGCAATTTTTTATAATCGAAATCCGAAGCGTTTTTCAGCCGGAATACATCTTTGCATAACTCTCTGCAAATGTCGTACAACTTTCCGGTGTTCGAGCTGTTCGAACCGCCCACCACCAAAATCGCGTCGCATTCTTTCGCCAATTTCCGCGCCTCGTTTTGCCGACTAACAGTAGTATAGCAAATTGTTTTAAAAACTTCAACTGTTTTTCCCACTGTTTGCCGAAGATTTTTTATAATTTTTTCAAATTTTTCTTCGGAGAAGGTAGTTTGAGCCACTACGCAGCAATTTTTGTCCGAAAATTCCGTCAGATCGTCGTTTTCCGAAGAAATCACGCGCGCCCCGTTTTTGCACCAGCCCGTCAGCCCGATCACCTCGGGGTGCGTCTTTTCGCCCACGATAATTATCGTCTTTCCCTGCTCGCTTTTTTCTCTCACGATGCGTTGCGTCCGCTTCACGAACGCGCACGTGCAATCAATAACTTCGATATTCCGCGCGGCGCACTCTTTAAAAATTTCTTCGCCCGCCCCGTGCGATCGGATAATCAATCTCGCGCCGTCCGGAACGTCGGCAAGATTTTCCACCGTCTTAATGCCGCGCCGTTCTATCTCGTCCACCACGTCGCGGTTATGAATGATCTCGCCGTAAATATACGTGTTTTCGGGATTGATTTTCATCGCCGTATCCACGGCGTTTTTCACGCCGCTGCAAAAACCGCCGTAGCGCGCCGCAATCGCCTTCATTTCCGTTTCGCCTTCTTCGCCTTTTTCTGCGCCAAAAATTCCGCGTGTTCGCGTTTTAAGCCGAGAATTTTGTTCTTGATGATTTCGTCCGCCGCGGCAAGCTCTTCTTCCGTCAGCTTCTTATCGTAAAATTCCGAAAGCTCGAAAGGCTTTCCGTATAAAATATGCGCCATTTTGAAAGGCTTCGGCTTTTTATAAATCGCCGCCGGCACAACAGGCACTTTCGCCTTGATCGCCATCGCCGCCGCGCCCGGTTTGAAAGGCAGAAGTTCCGCCTGCGTTTTATTCCGCGTTCCTTCGGGGAAAAGCGACACCTTTTCGCCGTTTTTCAGGCATTTCAGGGCGTTCATCATCGCGCGCACGTCGTTGCCGTCGCGATTCACCGAAATGCAGCGGATTTTCTTGCAGATCGGCTTCATAAACCAGTTTTCCATCACTTCGCGCTTAGCGAGAATGTGTATGCCCTCGCTCGTCGTCCGCGCGATATACACGGGATCCCAGATCCGGTAGTGATTGCACACGTACACGCACGGACCGTCTTTCGTCTTTTTCTCGCCGTAGCATTTAAAAGGATAAATCAGGCGGTACACGGGAATGAAAATCGCCCGCAAAAAATTCATAAACGGCATCACGTGCCGCCCCTTCTTGTTCGCGGGAATTGTCATCGAATACGCTTTTTTCTTCTTTTTCGCGCCTTTTTCAGGCTTTTCGGCGGCGTTTTTCGATTTTTCGGCAGGCTTTTCCGCCGCTTTTTTACTCTCGCCCCCGATCACGCTCTCGATTTTTTTCACCACTTCTTCTACAGACATATCCGAAGTATCAATTTCAATCGCGTCCGCAGCCTTTTTGAGCGGCGCGAATTCGCGTTTCGTGTCCTGTTCGTCCCGCAGCACGATCTGCGCTAAAATTTCTTTCTCGTCGGCGTTCTGCCCGCGCGATAACAATTCGAGATACCGCCGTTTCGCGCGCACTTCCGCTTTCGCCGTCACAAAAAATTTGTAGTCCGCTTTCGGCAGCACGTGCGAGCCTATATCCCGCCCGTCCAGCACGCAGGAAGTTTCCGCCGCGATTTCGCGCTGCATTTCCACAAGCCGCTCGCGCACCGCTCTGTGTACGGCTACGTCCGAAGCGGCTTTCGAAACTTCGTTTTTGCGGATCTCTTCCGAAACGTCCTCGTCGCCGAGATAAGTGCGCTGCACGCCGTTTTCGTACTTCACGCGCACGGGAATTTCCGCCGCGATCGCCGCCATAGCCGCGTCATCCTTCACGTCCGCGCCCCTTTTCATTGCGCCGAGCGCAAACGCGCGGTACATCGCCCCCGTATCGAGATACAGAATATCGTAATCTTTCGCGAGAGCTTTCGCCACGGTGCTTTTTCCGCTGCCGGCAGGACCGTCCAGCGCGATATTGATTTTTCTTTCGCCGAAATAATTCAATGCAGTTTCTTCCTCTGTTTTTATCCTTGCAACGGCACTATTATACTACTTTTTTCCCGATTTCGTCAAGCTTTTCGAGCAATTATACGCTTTTTCCCGCCAAAAAACCCGTAGAAAACGCGATTTGCAGGTTATATCCGCCCGTAAACGCGTCCAGATCGAGCGTTTCGCCGCACATCTTCAAGCCTTTTACGCGTTTTACGTCCATCGTTTTCGGATTGATTTCCGATAAATCCACGCCGCCCGAAGTGACGATCGCTTCCGTAAAATCCCGCAGCGAAACCGGCTGCATTTCAAACGCCTTCAACGCTTTCAGAAGCCGCGCGCGCTCTTCTTTCGTCACGGAATTACACCGTTTATCGGGCGAAACGTTCGCCTGACGAAGCGCCGCGCCGATGATTTTTTGCGGCAGTAAATCGCCCGCCGCATTCTGCAAAGTCTTGTTTTTCTGCTCGTCAAACAGCCGCAAAAGCCGATTTTCCAGCGTTTTTTCGTCAAGCGCAGGCTTAAAATCGAGATAAATCCGCACCTGCTTTAAATCGGCGCG
>CALARO010000121.1 GCA_937888935.1 uncultured Clostridia bacterium | reverse complement strand
CGTCGGGCAACGCGAAACTCGTTTACGATGCGGAAAACCCCGCAGATTTCGTACTTGACGTTGCCGAAGGAAAGAATTTCAAAGTATTGCAGATTTCCGATCCGCAGGTAGCGGATATGAGTCAGTTAAGAAGCGGCAGAGAAGTAAACGGCGGCTTGCAACTGCTTTGGGCGGACAGAGATTTTTCCGTGTACAACAAGCTGAAAAAGACGATTGAAGAAACGCAACCCGATCTTATTCTGCTTGCGGGCGATATCATCTACGGCGAGTTCGACGATAACGGCGAAATGGCGAAAGAATTGATTTCGTTCTTCGAAGCGAGAAAGATTTTCTATGCGCCCGTATTCGGCAATCACGATAACGAATCGGCGCAAGGCACTTTGTGGCAGGTAAGGCAGTATCTCAATTCGGAATATTGTCTGTTTGCCCGCGGCACGGTTACGGGGAATTGCAACTATACGATTTCGGTGAAACAGGGCGAAAAGTGGCTGAGCAATATTTATATGCTCGATACCAACGGCTGTATTGATAACAAGGCGAAAGCTTCCGATAATCTTCCGCAGGGCTTGTACGATTCCACGGTAAACGATATGATTGCAAAAGATAAGGCGATTTCCGCTTACCAGAGCAATGCGGCAACTTCCGATATGGCTTGTATGCACATTCCCGTGGCGAATTTCTATAACGTTCTCACGAAATACGGCTTCGATGAAAACAATCTCGACGTAAATCTTGCCGACAACGCCACGGCGCAAGCAAACGGCGATTTCGGACACGTGAAAGCGGAAAAGAATTCTGTGAATCTCGTTAGCGACAAATACCGCGCATACGATATCGGCAAAATTTTCGAACAGATCGGCGTGAAAAACGTGCTTGCGGGGCATTGCCATTTCACCAACACTTCCGCGGTTGCCGATAACGGCGTAAGATACACGTTCGGTTTGAAAGCGGGGCTGATTCCCGAAGCCACCGCAGGCGAAACGGGCGGCACAACGTTTACGTTCGGCGAAAACGGATTCACCGCCGCGCCTTACTACGATAATTATGCTGACAATACGCTTACGGGCGTTGCGGCAACAACGAATATCATCGCCTACGGCGAAACGGAAAACGGCTATCG
>CALARO010000120.1 GCA_937888935.1 uncultured Clostridia bacterium | reverse complement strand
CGAGCCGCCCCACACCACAATGCCCGCGCCCCGCCGCAAAAAGCGCAAAAAAAGAACGACAGCAAATGCTTTGCCGCCGCTCTTTCGATTTCGTAATTCCTTTCGATTTCGCAATTATTTAAAACGAATTATTCGCTTTACTTTTTCGATTTTTTCTCTTTCTTCGCCGCTTTCTCGTTCCCAACGTCTTCCAGCGTTTCGTCCGAAGGCTTCACAAAAAGCAGAATGATAATCAGAATCAGCATCACGCCCGCAATCGAGAACAAAATCACGGAAACAAGATTATTTTTCAGCCATTCCGATTCGCCGGGGTTAATATCTTCTTTGTCCGTCACGGAAATCGCCTTATACCCCGCCGCGCACGCGTCCTCGCTCTCGTACACGCTGTCTTTGAATACGCCGAACACGATATAATTTCCGCTTTCCACGGGAATGAACGATTTATCCGTCGCGTTCCATTCGTACTTATTCGAAGGCGCGTAATCTTCGCTCACCTTGTCGCGGTATTCGTCGATTTTTCTAAGCACGATCTTGCCTTGTCTGCTTTCCAAAAAGTCCGCCGCCGTCAATTCCGAAGAAGAATCCAATTTGCTCGCCAACGCCGCCGCGTACTTTTCCGCCGCTTCTTCAATCGTTTTCGAGCCGGAAAGATCGGTAGAAGTCAACGTAGTAAGATCGCTCGCGCTCAAACGGTACTTCGCGCCGAACACCTCGTTGAAATGCGCCAGATCAAAGTAATACAAGCCGTATTCGCTCTTCCCCGCCGTGCCGCCTTTCACCGAGAACGAAATATCCGTATATTTCACGCCGATCAGCCCCGTGTCCGATCTCGAACTCTTCGCGCCGTCGTCGATATAAATCTTCTTCTGCTTCTCGATATTGATCGTAAACGTGGGCAACTCTTCGTGATCCCAGATGTTGTCCGCCGAAATCTCTTCTTCTTTCCCCGCTTCGCCGGATTTCATCACGTTCCCCGCGCGATCGGTTACAAAAATCTTGAATTCGTACACGCCGTACTCTTCCACCGAAAGTTTCAGGCTGCTTAAAGATACGTTCGCGCTGCTCGACGCCGAAGAAGACCCCGGCGCTTTGTAGCAAAGCGTGTATTTCAGCGACTTGTACCCCGTGGAATTATCCGAAAACAGTTTTTCGGGCGAAGGCAGATAGAACGATTCGCCGCTGCCGGCTTCTAAGTCTTCGTCCTTCACCTTTTCGTCAAGCTCTCTCTGATACGCTTCCGCGTCGGCGGCCGTCCCCGAATATTTCGGAGCTTCTTTGTCGTCGCACACCGCAAGAAGCTGCAATTTCGTATGCGCGTCGTCCGCCAGTTCCATTTCGTATTTTTCGTTTTTCAGATACCACGCGGCATACACCTCGGCGGCTTTCGCTTCGTTCTCGCCCGCGTCCTTCTTATGCGTCGAATCCGCAAGCGTGTACTTCACCGAAATATATTCCCGCGCCGTCTGCCCGTTAAATTCTTCGTCGTACACCGAAGTCGTCTTTCCATCCTTCTCGTACTGCATTTCAAGAATTTTCACGCTGTCCAGCGATTGATATTTCGCTTCCGTCAGCACCGGCGACCATTGAAAATATTCCGCCGTGTTTTTCACCGAAGACGTTCTGTCCAATACGTCGATAATCTTCGTTTCCAAAGCAAACGTCTGCCCCATCGCGGCAACGTAAGTGGTATCGTCGATCACCAGCACGGGCGCGGCGGTATCTTCGATCTCTTTCGAATCGTTCAGCGCAAACGACTGTCCGTTCATCGATTCAAATACGCACACCGTGCTTTCCTGCCCTTCTTTCAACTTCGCCGAGAACGAAAGCGGCACTCTGTTTTTCTCGTCGTCGCTCACGTACCCCGCATAGTCAGAGCCTACGTTTTTCATTGTGCCGAGCGTAACGCCGTTCACAATCACGTCGTACTCGCCCTCGATTTCAACGCCTTCGCCGTCTTTCGCGTTCGCAATCGTCAGCGAAATCCGCTTGCTGTCCGCGCCGCAAACTTCTTTCGCGCCGCTTTCAACGCCGTTCTCGTCGATCAGATTTGCCGAAATCGCTTCGTCTGCTTCGCCCGAAGCGGTAAATACGATTTTATACGAAACTTTCTCTTTCTCGGTAGCCGTTAAAGAAGCCGTTTCCAACGCCACGGTTAATTCCGAAAAATTCTTGTCTTCCGGCGAAAACACAACGCTGAGATACTTCGCTTCGCCCTTCGATTTGTCCGCTTCGCTCGCTTCGTACCACTTCCACGCAAGATCGCGGTTGTACGAAACCTTGTCCGTATCGTTTTTAAACGTAAAAGCAAGCTTCTTCGCGTTCTCGCCGTCGCCGAGCGCGTCCACCGTCGCGCCGTCTCTCGTAAAAATCGAAGTCGCGCTGTACGAAGTCGCCGCCGACGCTTTCACGCCGCCCGAAAAAGCCATGCTCAACCCAAGCGAAGCGCAGCACGCCGCGCCCGCAAGCAAAATATTCAGCCGTTTAAACTTCTTGTTCATTGTAAGGTGAATCCTTCGCAAAAAATTTTTATCC
>CALARO010000119.1 GCA_937888935.1 uncultured Clostridia bacterium | reverse complement strand
CATCCCGCCGCCTGCGACCGCCGGCACTTCCCGCTGCCCCCGCACCGCCGCTACGCTCTCTTGCAGACGATCGCCCGCATATCTGCGTTCTTTGCTCGCCGGCGAACGCATAATCCCGTTCGCACAGCCCAACGAAGCCGCGATATACGGCTCGTCTTCGGCGTTTACTATGCCTTTCGCGCGCTTCAATATATACGAAAGTCGATCGAGCGTGGTGGCTTCGGACATAACGTCGATCACGTCGTACGAGCGGAACGCGTCGCTGAAACGCAGCAATTCATCGGTAAGCCGCACCTGCACCGTATCGCCCATATACCGGCAATGAAGTTTCGGATCGGTATTTTCCAAACCGTTTAACGGCCCCTGACACACCGCGTGTTCCACAATCAGCTCGGGGTAAATTTCGTGCGCGAGCCGCGTGAGCATTTCGCGGAATTCCACGCAGTAATCGCGCGCGCCCCAATCCACTTTCCAATACTTGATTTCCGCGAACTTGCTTTCTTCAAGCCGCGTTCTCCAATAAGCTTCGTTTTCTTCCGCGTTGAATGGCTTCGAACCGTCGTCGCCGCACATCTGCGCCGCCACCCAGATGCCAAGCCCACGCCATCCACGAGCGACCAGCGCGGCGGAAAGCTGTTTCAGCCGCGTTTTGTTATCGCCTTTAAACGAAGGGAATCTCTCTTCATCGAGAATCAGCGAGCCGAACAATTTCCGATTTTTATCGGGGTGAATACCGTAGGCTACGTCCCAGCCGTCGTCGAGCATAAAAAACAAATCGCCGCGGATTTCGGGGAAATAATCCGCCCAGCCGCCCTGACGGAAAATGCTTTCTTCATTCATCGTGGCGCGGGCAAGCTGCGCCCCCTGATCGCCGAGAAACGCCGCGGGATTATTCTTTTTTACTTCTTCGTTCAATCGTTCCGCATCGCGGTTTTGCGTACTCCACGTACACCAATACGACGGAGTGATTTTAAACATATTATTTTTAAACATATTATTATTCATAGATTTTCTTTTTTCGTAAAGTTATTCCTTCACGGGCGGAGTCCAGATTCCGCCGCCTTTATCGTCGTCTTTTTTGTCGTCGTTTTTGTCGTTATCGTTGTTTTTATCGTTGTCTTCGGAAGGCTGTTCGTTCTTCCAATACACATAATCTTCGCTTTCGGAAGAACAAGCCGAAAAAGCAAACGCCGATCCGGAAATCAACGCCGCAATCACCAATATTTTCGCTAAAAATTTTTTCATAGGTTCACCACTTTTTCCCTTTGTAATTGAATTATTTTTATTGCGCCGGGTTTTAGGGCTGCCGTTTTTTACGCGGCAGCCCCACCGCCCATAACTGACGCAATCAATCAGTTATCCGAAATACTGCACGCATACGTTGCCGTTGCGCTATACTTAAACGCGCCGTTAATGCCTACCGCAATCTTCGAGCTTTCGGCGAAGAAACCTGCAATTTTTTCAGCGTATACCGACGTTAAGGTATCACCCCAATCTTTCTTTTCAAATACATTCGGCGTTATCGAGTCTTTCGTAAACGTAAATCTTAAATCATTGTTGATATAGAACAAAATCTGCGAGTTTTCTTTATCTATAACAAACTTAAATTTTACGCTGTCACTTGTATTCAACGTACTCCATTTGCCGTAAAATACATTAGATTCTTCTGATGCGCTTACGCCCATACTTATCTGAGCATTTTCATACCGTCTGCAACCCACGGTAAGTTTATTATTTCCATCGGTAAGACAAATTCCTATAACAGCTTCATCGTTTGTTCTCGTAATATTGTTCACCGTAACTTCATACGTAAACGAATTGCTCGTAGCCGTATTCGGGAAGATAATCATCTGATCTTTGCCGCTTACGGTGTACGTGCCGTTTTCGTTTAATTCCGGGGTATTATTGCTCGAAAGCGAGCCGTAATTGCCCGCAAGCCAAGTGCCGTTTACAAGGGTAACGTCGGCAATATTTTCGCCGTTTACAACCGTAATTTCTTTCGTTGCGCCGTATTTGCCGTTGGCGAATACAAGCGTGTGCGTGCCTTCCGCAATCGAAACGCTATACGAGCCGTTTTCCTGCACGGAAATCGGCGTGGAAATGCCGTCTACCGTCAGCGAAGTAGCCGTAAGATCAACGCCATCGGCAGCCGAAATCGTACCCGACACGGTGTAGAGTTTTGCTATGGAACAAGTATACGTTGCCGTATTAGAATTTTTAAATCCGCCGTTGATACCCGCCGCAATTTTTGCGCCGTTTTCAAAGAAACCGGCAATTTTTTTTTAATAAACCGCCGTTAAAGAATCGGGATAGCCTTTATCCTGAGCTACTACATTCGGCGTAATGGCATTCTTTGTAAACGTTAATCTTAAATTGTTATTGATATAGAGCAAAATCTGCGCGTTTGCCTTATCTACAACAAACTTGAATGTAACGCCATTCCACGTATTCAAGTCATTATACTTGTAAAAGAACTGATTGTAGTTTTCTTCCGAACCTGCGCCCATAGATACCTGAATCTGCCCCCAAGC
>CALARO010000118.1 GCA_937888935.1 uncultured Clostridia bacterium | reverse complement strand
GGCGCGCGGCAATATCCGCGCAAAAAATATCACGGCACGAAGCAAACCGCCCGAAAATGCAATCGTTCGGGCGGGGTGCTAAAAAATAATTTTCTTAGAGGAGGAAGGATGCAATGGTAACTAAAAAGCAGCACTACGAAAGTCCTTGGCTGACTTTCAGGCAATTCTCGGGCGATTGCGAGATCGTTCGCACAAGCGGCGGCGGCTCGGGCGCGAAAGCTCTGCAATGGGGCGAATGGGGGGGGGGCGATTGGGATGAAAATCGCGACAACACCTACATTCAGGAAAAAACATTTTAAGGAGGAAAAAACGATGAAAACGAAAACCAGAAACATTTTTGCGGGCGCGGCGGTAGCCGTACTGCTCGGCGGCGCGTTCGGCGGTATCGCTACGCTCGGCAATCATAAAGCCGCGGCGGAAGATGCGTCGGCAAACGCAACGAAATCACTCGAAGGCTTCACCAGCCCCGGCGCATCCGTGTATATCGCGGGCGAGGGCGAGGCAACCGAAAAACAAATGCGTTTCGTACTCAATCTTGCGGCGGATAAGTCGGAATACGTCGGCGAAACTTACACGGCGGGCGTAGTGGTTTTGCCCTACGATTTGTATAAAAAAGACAATCTTTCCGAACTGACGAAAGATACCGCGCTCGCTTCGAAAGCAGACGTAACGTGGGAAAAACAAACGGACGGCAGCTATACTTCGTATGCCTATCTCGACGCAACGCTGATTCCCGCAGGGCAGGAAAACAGAAAGCTTGTGGCGCGCGGGTATATCGACGACGGCAAAAACGTGTACTACACCGAAGAAGTGAAAGCTTCTATGGCATACGTGGCGTGGAAAAATTACGACAACGAAGAGTATACGGAAGCTCAGAAAGCAATTTTGCACAAATACATGGGCGAATATACGCTTACTTACGGCGCGGGCGAAAACGAGAAAATCGGCGGCTTGTATTACGGCGATACTTTCTATACGCAGCTGCCCGCACGGGTTGGCGGATACAACGTGGATCAATGGTATTGGGACGAAGAGAAAACGCAGAAAATCGAAGCCGCCGATTACGCCACCGGCTCGATGACGATTTACTACGAGCTTGAAAAATTCGACGTAACCGGCACGATTTCCTGCGCGGACGGTATCGATTTAACGAAAGTGAAAGTGTACGCAGACGGCGAAGATACGGGCGCGGCGGTGAGCGAAAGCGGCAGTTTCAGCATATCGCTCCCCGCAGGCACGCACGATTTCGTATTCGAAACCGAAGGGTATATCGCGTATGCCTCCGGCATTGAAGTAAAGGCAACCACCGAAGCGATCAGCGCAACGCTGAAAAAGAATACGTATGCAATCGGCGATTACGGCGCGTTGAAGAGCAATACAAACCCGGCGTTCAATGAAAACGGCGTTTACACAATCAACGGGCAAAATCAGATGATTATCTTCCCGCATACCGCTACAAGCGACGCGTTTGAGTATTACGTAAAAGTAAGCGATATAAACAGAAATTCGCAACACGAAGCCGGGGTAGGAATTTGCCTTACCGACGGAAAGAACAAACTTACCGTCAGCTGCTGGGCT
>CALARO010000117.1 GCA_937888935.1 uncultured Clostridia bacterium | reverse complement strand
AAACCACTCAAGGTCTGTACCGGGTTTGCAGAAAAATTCAAGTTCCATCTGCTCGAATTCGCGCAGGCGGAAGGTGAAATTGCCGGGCGTGATTTCGTTTCTGAACGATTTGCCGATCTGACCGATGCCGAACGGCACGCGCATACGCGTGGAACGCTGCACGTTTTCGAAATTCACGAAAATGCCCTGCGCCGTTTCGGGGCGAAGGTAGATCGTATTCGTGGTGTCTTCGGTAACGCCCTGAAACGTTTTGAACATTAAATTGAATTTGCGGATCGGCGTGAAATCGGATTTGCCGCAGATCGGGCAGGGAATTTTATGCTCGGCGATAAACGCTTGCAATTCGTCCGAATCCATGCCTTCCACCGAGATTTTGAGATTGTGCTTTTCTACGTATTTTTCCACGAGATCGTCGGCACGGTGGCGGGCTTTGCAGTTTTTGCAGTCCATCAGCGGATCGGAAAAGCCGCTTAAATGCCCCGAAGCTTTCCACACGCGGGGATTCATTAAAATGGCGCAGTCCACGCCCGTATTGTACTGATTTTCCTGTACGAATTTCTTCCACCACGCTTTCTTTACGTTGTTTTTCAGTTCTACGCCCAAAGGACCGTAGTCCCACGAGTTGGCAAGTCCGCCGTAAATTTCGCTGCCCGGGAAAATAAACCCTCTGTTTTTGCAAAGCGACACCAATTTGTCCATCGTTACCGCACGTTTTTCGCTCATAACTTTATGTTCTCCTGTTTTTTCCGCGCCTTTCGCGCCGAACCTTTGTGTATATTATAGCTTTTTTATGCCGTTCTGTCAATAACATTTGCGGGCTTTGCGCAGAAATTTCAAGGCGAAATATGTACGTTAAACACAAAATGAAGTTTGGAAGCGAACACAGGCAAAACAACGGCGGCGGCGTTTAAAAAAGGTTTTCGCGAAAAAAATCGGAAAAAACGCAAAAAAGAACGAAAAAATTTTTCGTATCGGGCAAAATCTTATTCCATTTTTCTATAAAAAGTGGTATAATGATTATGTACAGCAAACGACAAGCGAAGTTCAGGCGGTTTTACCAAACGCAAAGGCGAATTATTATGGCGGAAATTTTACAAAATCCTACAAATTTTATCGAACAGATTATCAACGAAGACATTGAAAGCGGCAAAGTGAAAGAAATTCAGACGCGCTTCCCCCCCGAGCCGAACGGGTATCTGCATATCGGGCATGTGAAAAGTATGCTCGTAAACTTCGGCACGGCCAAAAAATACGGCGGCAAGTGCAATCTTTTCTTCGACGACACCAACCCTTCGAAAGAAAAAACCGAGTTTGTGGAAGCGATCAAGCGCGACATTCATTGGCTCGGCTACGATTGGGCGAAGGAAGTGTACGCTTCCGACTTTTTCGATACTATTTACGCCTATGCCGAGCGGCTGATTTCCGAAGGAAAAGCGTTTGTGGACGATCTTTCGCCCGAAGAAATTTCCGCAACCCGCGGTACGCTCACCGAGCCGGGAAAAGAAAGCCCCTTTAAATCGCGTTCGATCGAAGAAAATCTGCGCCTGTTCCGCGAAATGCGCGACGGCAAGTACGCGGACGGCGAAAAATGTCTGCGCGCGAAAATTGATATGTCTTCGCCGAACATGAACATGCGCGATCCCGTGATTTACCGCATTTTGCATTGCACGCACCACCGCACGGGCGATAAGTGGTGCATTTACCCGATGTACGATTACGCGCACCCCATCTGCGATTATATGCAGGGCGTGACGCACTCTTTATGCACTCTCGAATTCGAAGATCACCGCCCCTTATACGATTGGGTGGGCATACAGCTCGGGTTTAACCCGAAGCCGCGGCAGATCGAGTTTGCGCGGCTGAATATCACGAACACGGTGATGAGCAAGCGGTATTTAAAAAAGCTTGTGGAAGAACATTACGTTCACGGCTGGGACGATCCGCGCATGCCCACGATCGCGGGACTGAGAAATCGGGGAATTCCCCCGCAGGCGCTTCTCGATTTTTGCGAAAAGGCGGGCATCGTGAAGGCGAATTCGGTGTGCGAAGCGAGCTATCTCGAAGCGTGCATCCGCGACGATCTGAACGCGAACGCCGAGCGCGCGATGGCGGTTTTGAACCCGCTGAAAGTGGTTTTGACGAATTACGAAGGCAGCGAAATGCTGGATACCCCCCGCCACCCGCTGAAAGAAGAGCTGGGCGTAAGGCAGGCGGCGTTTTCGAAAGAAATTTATATCGACGGCAGCGATTTCGCGCTTGTTCCGCCGCCGAAATATCAGCGTTTGAAGCCGGACGGGTACGTGCGTTTGAAAAACGCGTATATCATTCATTGCGACGAGGCGGTGACGGACGATGCGGGGAACGTGACCGAGCTGCATTGTTCTTACGTGCCGGAAAGCCGTTCTTCGCACGATACGAGCGGCATTAAAGTGAAAGGCACAATACAGTGGGTAGACGGTAAGACGGGCGTAGACGCGGAAATCCGCCGCTACGGGTATCTTTTAAAGGACGCGGAATACCCCGGGCAGGACTTTTCCGAGCGCATGAACGAGAACAGCGAAACCATTCTTTACGGCAAAGCCGAGCCGTACCTTGCCGAGAGCGAAAACGGCAAGGCGTTTCAGCTGATGCGCGTAGGCTACTTTAAGAAATGCGTTGACGAAAACGGAAAGCTCGTGCTTTCGGAAATCGTTTCTTTGAAAGATAATTTCAATAAATAAGTTTTTCGGCTTTAAATTTTGGCTTTTTCGGGAAGTTTTTGGCTTTTTTCCGGCGGGCACCCCGGCGATTTTAAAAAGCTGCGGGCGAGAGAAAAATCACGGAGGCGGACGATGAATTACAGTTTGCTTGCGATACCGCAAGCCGTTACGGATAATCTGAAATATATTTTTATCGGCGTTTGCGCCTTCGCGGGGGTGATCGCGCTGATTTCGGGACTGATCAAAGGTTTTTATCGCACTAGCCGGCGTTGGATCAAGTTCGCGGCGGTGCTTGCGGCGTTCTTTTTCGCCTATCGGAAATACGCGGAAAAAATCAACTTCGAAGAAGGGTGGCTCAATAAGATCCCCCCTGTTCTGCAAGCTGCGGCGCTTGCGCTCGGGTTTCTGCTCGCCGCCATTCTTGCGGTGAATATCGTGTTCGGCATTATCGACGCAATCGTGAAGCACGGCGCGATTAAGAAGATGAAAAGCGGCGTGGCCATGTCGCGCAATCGCAACCCGAAACTGAGAAAAATCGAGCAGAAACGCATTGATAAAAAGTGGAAACCGAACGCTTTTTCGAGAATTTGCGGCGGCGTGGCGTGCGTTCTGAATGTGGCGGCGTGCCTTGGGTTTATTTTCGGACTTGCGCTTTTTATCTGTTGGCGGATTCCCGCGCTTGCGGACGGCTCGCTTTCGAGCTTTTTCACGGCGTTGCCCGAAAAATTATCAGCGTTTCTCGCGGATTATGCGCTGGACGCGCTGGCAATTCTCGTGATCGTTTCCATTTCGTACTGCGGCTATCGTTCGGGCATGCTGAACGGCGCGCGGTCGATTATGATGACGTTCGGAATTCTGGCAGCGATTTTCTTCGGGTTGTTTCTGCCGTTTTCCGCGTGGGCGGGTACGGGCGAAAAGTCGCTTAAAATTTGTATGCCCGTGCGCGCGCTTGCGGGAAAATTCGAAGAGTTGTTTGCAAGATCGCAGATGGCAAACTTCGCGGTGTTGCTTTCGAAACTCGCTGCAGGCGTAGTGGTTGCGCTGCTGTTCGTGCTTGTGATTTTGCTTTTAAGCGTAATTATCAAAGCGATTACGCGCACGATCCGGCGGGCGGCGGTGGTGCGGATCATCGACGGCACGCTGTGCTTTATCGTAACTTTTGCGTTGGCTCTGGCGTTGGTTGCGCTGGTTGCGGCGCTGATGCATACGTTTGACTACGTGGACGTATTCAAAGGGAAATTCTCGTTTACCGCGATGTACACGGAAAAATCGCCTTTGAATTCCGCGATGGAAAAGGCGTTTTACGAGTGGATCGCGCCCGCTTTGGATAACGCAAAAGACTCGATGAAAAATTTACCGATAAAATAAATTTGTTTCGGATATGATTTTTTGATATAATTATGAAAGGCCGCACGGGGTGCTTGTTTTCAACGCCCCGCGCGACTTTTTTTACTTTGCTTTTCAGTTGATTTCGGTTGGTTGTGTTTTCTTTGGAAAACGCCCGCTTTTTTAATTAAAACCGTAGAAAGGTGAAATTTTTATTTCATCGAAAGCATAGCCGTTGTCTTTCGGCGCAAGCACCGCAA
>CALARO010000116.1 GCA_937888935.1 uncultured Clostridia bacterium | reverse complement strand
CCCCCCGCCGCAAACGAAAATCTCGTAGTGCTTACGGGCGGCGAACTCGCGGCGATGAGCGACGAAGAAGTGTTGAAAATCCTGCCGCGCCTTCGCGTGGTGGCGCGCGCGCTGCCCACCGATAAAAGCCGGCTTGTAAAATTATCGCAGCGGCTCGGCTACGTCACGGGCATGACGGGCGACGGCATCAACGACGCCGCCGCGCTCAAAAAGGCGGACGTCGGCTTCGCGCTCGGCTCGGGAACGGAAGTCGCGAAAGAAGCGGGCGACGTGGTGATCACGGACGATAATCTTTCGTCGGTGGTAAAGGCGGCGGCGTACGGCAGGCGGGTATTCAAAAGCATACGGCAGTTTGTGGTATTTCAGCTCACGATGAATCTGTGCGCGGTGGGGGTATCGCTGCTCGCGCCGTTTATCGGCTTCGATACGCCCGTCACCGTCATGCAGATGCTCTGGATCAATATGATTATGGATACGCTCGCCTCGCTTGCGTTCGCGGGGATACGGGTTGATCCGCAGGATATGCGCCGCCCGCCCGTGCCGCTTTCCGAGCCGGTGCTTACAAGGCGGCTTGCGGGGCGAGTTGCCGCCACGGGGATCTACTGCGTGCTGCTTTGTATGTACTTTTTGAAATCGCCGAAAATCGCCGCGTTTTTTCGCACGGGCGAAAGCAAAGGCGCGGCGCATTTCTACACCGCGTTCTTCTCGGTTTTCGTGTTTTCGGGATTGTTCGGCGCGTTCCACGCCCGCACCGATTCGCCAAACCCGTTCAGAAGAATGAAGGGCGGCGGCTCGTTCGTGATTTTCATCGCGCTCACGTCGCTTTGCCAGATCGCGCTTTTGTATTGCGGCGGCGCGGTATTTAGAACTTCGGGTTTGTCGTTTGCGGAACTTATTTTAACGCTCGCCCTGTCCGCCACGGTGCTGCCCGTAGGCGCGATCGTAAAACTTGCCGAACGCCCGCTCGGCGCGCTGCGAATTTCGCTCGCCGCAAGAAAAGCGAAAAACAAAAACCGCAAAACCCCGATTAAAAACCCGCTCGCGGCGCATAATAATATCGCATAAAGAATACGGCGTAAAAACGACGCGTGCGGCAATGTGAGCAATGCAATAGACAAAAAGTTAAATTTCGAAATGTAATTTTTTCAATTCCGAAGCTAATTGTTTTTTGTAAGTTTCTTTATTTGATTGAAATGTGGTAAATGAACCGCTGACGTTTACTACAAATTCGTAATATGTGCTGTAAGCGTCCATAACAGATTTAACGTTTTCCGCGTATTTGCTATCGCGAACTGATTTATAGGACTGTTCGATTTTAGCGTCGTTTTCTTTCAAAAATTTTACATCATCTTCGTGATCGTTTTCGGCAGAAACGATTGCTATATCAATACTTCCATAGAATTTGTCGTTGTAAATAGCGTCGTACCAATTTCGGTAAATGTCATCTGCGTAATCGTCGAGTATTACTTGCGATTTTACTACAAGATCGTAGTATTCCTGAACTTTTTCGGTTAAATCGGATTCAGAAACCGTTGACCCCGTAGGCACCGCGGGCGCTGTTTCTGAACACGAAGCTATACTCGTACAGCAAATCACAAATAACGGTAATGCAACCAACGTTTTAAAAAATTTTTTCATAAGTGTTCTCCTTGAATTTATTCGTTGCTACTATTATACATCATAATGTGATGTAAGTCAAGCGTTTTACATCATTTTGTGAGATAATTTTTTTATGAATATTTCAAAGATTATCGGTAATAATTTAAAACAGGCGCGCAAAGATAAAGATCTTACTCAAAAAACGGTTGCGGCTTCTATGAAGATGACTCAACAACAATACAGCCGTTTTGAAAACGGGGTGTTTCAGCTGAATTACGAACAAATATTATTTTTATGCAATTAGTACTAGATTACCCCGAACGATCTTTTCGACGTCGACGGTTACAAAATATAAAAAATTTATAAAGCATAAAATCAGCCGCATAAAACAAAAACCGCAAAACCCCGATTAAAAACCCGCTCGCGGCGCATAATAATATTGCGTAAAAATATTGCGTATCACTTACGGCAAGGGGGCGGGCAATGACGGAAGCGAAAAAGGCGGCGATGCTTTTATATCTCAACGACGAATGTAAAGAAAACGGCTACGAAATTTTTTCGGACGAAGATTTTTTAAGCCTGTACCCCGCTGCGCTCGGCGTAAAAAAGGAAGAGATCGCCCGCGCCGTGAAAACGCTGGACGAAGAAGGGTATATCGACGTGCGCTATGCCGAAGGCGGCAACTATTGCCTTTCCGTACTCGATAAAGGGCGGCGGTACGAAGCGGAAGAGCAGCCGCTTTCAATGCGGCGCAACGTGTTTCGTTCGCTTTCGCCGGTATTCTGGTGGTCGTTCGCGGGCGGCGCGGCAGGGGGATTTCTGGCGGCTGCGCTCGCCGCGCTGCTGCGACTCATCGCACGCGGATAAAGGGCGGGCGGCAAAAGAAAAATGCTGAATAAACGCGAAGAAAAAATTATGGACGAGATATATACGCTGTGCAAAGGCGACGGAAAAAGTCTGATCTCCGCCGCCGATTTTTCGCGGTTGTTCGAAGCGAAGGACAGGCTTCCCGAAGACAGGCTCGAAAAGATATTCGAAGATTTGCGCGAAGACGATTATGCGGAAACGATTTTTTCGCATCGGAAGGGTGAGAAAATGTATCTTTTCACATTGCGGGCAAAGGGGTATTGCTACCCGCGCGAGAAAGAGAACAAGAAGCGCGATAAAGCGTTGCTCGTGATAAAGTCGGTGGCATCGGCAATCGTGGCGTTTTTGGTAGGCTTTATCCTTCGCCGAATATTCAAATGATACCTTATGTTAAGCCTTCCCCCCGGGGGGCTTTTCTCGCCGAGTTGCCGCTTAAAGGCAAGCTCGGCGGTCTGGTGTCGCCGAACGGCGACGAATGAGGGGCGCAGCACATTTTTGATTTTCTGAATATTTCGGAAGAAATTTCTGAAAAACAAGGGGCGAAACACATTTCGAATAAAAAATTTTCAACCAAATGGGCAGTTTCAAAACCGAACAGCCCGATTGCAATAATCTGCAAATTTTCTATCTGTTTCGCTTTTTAAAATTTTTTTCGAAATCTGCCTTTATCGCCTTGCTTTTTTTTCAAAGTAGTGCTATAATAATGTCGAAAAATGCAAACGTATGTTTGTTTTTGAACGCCGTAAAAGGAGGCGGAAAAGCCTATGGAATTTAAATTGCACGCGCCTTACGCCCCCACGGGCGATCAGCCGCAGGCGATCGAAACGCTCACCGAAGGCGTGCGCGACGGAATCCGCACGCAGGTGCTGATCGGCGTAACGGGCAGCGGCAAAACGTTCACAATGGCGAACGTGATTAAAAACGTCAATCGCCCCACGCTCGTGATCGCGCACAATAAAACGCTCGCGGCGCAGCTTTGCAACGAATTCCGCGAATTTTTCCCCGAAAACCGCGTGGAATATTTCGTTTCCTACTACGATTATTATCAGCCGGAAAGCTACGTTCCGTCCACCGATACCTACATCGAAAAAGATTTGTCGATGAACGACGAAATTGATAAACTTCGAAACAGCGCCACCTGCGCATTGATGGAAAGAAAAGACGTTATCGTGGTGGCTTCCGTATCCTGTATCTACGGTTTGGGCGCGCCCGAAGAATATTTCCGCCTTTCGATTTCGCTGCGCCCCGGCATGGAATATT
>CALARO010000115.1 GCA_937888935.1 uncultured Clostridia bacterium | reverse complement strand
ATCGGCGGGGGGATATTTTCGGGACGATGACTCCTTTGAAGGGGTTGACGTTTGTGTACGAGCGCATTTACCTGAACAAGTTTGCGGACGACGAGGTGTGGTATGAGTTTATGGAATGGGCGGACAATCCGTATTTATCGAAGCGAGAGATTGACGCCTTATCGGCTTCGATGGACGAGAGTGCGGCGCAGCAGCGGCGGTACGGGAAATTCGCGGCGACGGGGGCGGGGCTTGTATACCCCGAATTCGACGAGCGGGTGCATGTGATCGAGCCGTTTGAAGTGCCGAAAGAGTGGCAGGATAACATTTCGATAGACCCGGGACTTAATAATCCTTTATCGGCGCATTGGTACGCGGCGGATTTCGACGATAACGTGTACGTGATTTACGAACATTTTGCGGCGGGAAAGGACGTGGATTTTCATGCGGCGGCGATACGGGAAATCTGCGACAAGCTGGACTGGAAGCGGGATTCGCGGGGGCGGGTGTACGCTTTGATCGACAGCGCGGCGAAGCAGAGAACGCTTTCGGGCGTGAAAAGTGTGTGCGAGCTTTTTTACGAGCGGGGGATTCTGGTGAATCCGGACGTGAACAAGGATTTGTTTTCGGGGATTTCGTGCGTGAAGAGTTATTTGCGGCGGGATAACGGGTTGCCGAATTTGTACATTTTTTCGAATTGCGTGAATCTGATCCGCGAGATGAAAAAGTATTTCTGGGGCGCGGGCGACGTGCCGAAAAAAGAAGATGATCACGCGCTGGACGAGATGAGATATTATCTGATGTCGCGCCCGAAACGGCTGCCGCCCGTGGAAGAGAAAACCGCGGTGCAGAAGGATAAAGAACGGCTGTGGCGGAAGATTGCGCGGGCGAGAAGAAAAGGGGAAAGGTGAATGAAAGGCTGACAAGGTTGCAGTTATGAAAATAAGGAACGGACAAGCGCGGGCGGCGGCGGGGAAAAAAGGAAAAATAAAAATGAAGAGGTGTTTATGGAAGATAATCCGGAAAAAGACAAAGCGAAAATCGAAAGGAAATCCGCGAAAAATTCCGCAGGGGACGTGGGCGACGCGCTTTTGAAAGTGGCTCTCGGCTGCTCTGTGGCGGAAGTGACGGAAGAGTATGCGGAAGTGGACGGGAAATTGAAGCTTTTAAAACGAAAAAAGACGAAAAAAGATATTCCGCCCGATCTGAAAGCCGTGCAGCTCATTCTGGAAAAGCACGAAAATTGCGGCGATGTTTCCGCGATGAGCGACGAGCAATTGGAAAAGGAAAAGCAAAGGCTTCTGAAACTCTTGCAGGGCGAAGCGGAAAAAGCGAAAAAGTAGCAAGGGGTAGGCTTATATCAAAGACGAAGATTAACTTTTGAATGATAGTGTTACAATCCGTAACGAAACGGGCAATGCCCGCAATAATTAAATTATTATTCGTGTATGAAACTGCCCCTCATCACCGCCCTGCGG
>CALARO010000114.1 GCA_937888935.1 uncultured Clostridia bacterium | reverse complement strand
TCGTGGCGAAAGTCAATGCCGATTACGATTTTTCCGAAAGATATATCGTGATCGATGAGACTTCCGTAGACGTAAACCAAGGCAATAAAGTAGACGACGGGAAATCTTTGCCGGAAGCATTAAACGTCGTTACCTATATGGATGGCGATAAACTGCTTGGCACGGAATACGTAAAAAGCGGCGCGGCTGCGAAATTTAAACCCGCAGATGATCCCAATGCGGAAGGCGGCACGCGCAAATTCGTGAAATGGGTAGAAAAGGGCGGCGAAACCGAAGCGGATTTAAGCTCGATTTCGGGCAATCTCACCGTGTATGGCGTATTCAGAACGGTGCTTTCGAATAAGATCGAATTAAATGCTTCCGCTATTGCTTACGGCGAAGAGCCGAACGTTACGGCAACGGCAACGCACGGCGAAGCCGTATTTACCTATGCAACGGAAGAAAACGGCAAATACAAGGCGTGGAAAGATCTTGAAAATCACAACGTAGGCACTTATTACGTGAAAGCGAGCGTAGCCGCAACCGACGAATACGACGGCGCAGAAGCCACCGCTTCGTTCGAAGTTAAAAAAGCCACGAATAATAAAATTGCCAACTTCACCATGGCAAGCATAATTCATTGCAACGATACCCCTGAGCCTTCGGCAACGCCAACTCACGGAAACGTTGAGTATCAATATTCGAAGTTGGCGGATAAGGACTTTGTAGATTCGTTCGAAAAAGCAAAATACCCCGGTATCGGAAACTTCACCTACTATGTGAAAGCCGTGGTGAAAGAAACCGACAATTATACCGGCGCGGAATCCGAAGTGAAAGCGTTCAGATTCGAACATAAATTTGAAAACGGTATCTGCTCGCTGGGCGGTACTGCGCACGAGCAAGACGGCATTAAGTACGAAATTAATGGTGACGTGGCATGTATCGCGAGCTACGACGGAAATCATTCCACCGAAGTATACCCCCTGGCTGAGTATACCAAAGACGGAAAAACTTACAAAGTAACTTCCGTTAAGAAAGAATGTGCCTGGAACAGCATTACTACAAAAATTGTGCTGCCCGAAAGCGTTACAGATTTCGGCGGAAATTCTTTTGTAGCAGCAGAAAATCTCGAATACATTTCGATGACGGGCGTTAAACATATTTCAACAGACAACAACTTCCTTAATTGTACGAAGATTAAAACGGTTATTGTCAATAAAGATTTGCAGCTCGATAACCAGCAGTTTAAAAAACATAATACGTCTGAAAGCGCGCAAGGTATAATTTACGTTGACGGCGCAATCGGCGAAAGCACTTTCCGTTTTACTGCGCCTGCTTCAAATGAATATCTTACGGAAACGATTTACTACAAAGGCGACGACGCGTCGAAGTGCGGACAATGGAATTATAGCGAAAACGGCGAAGTTGCTTACGGCGCAGCGCATAATTATGAGAACGGAATTTGCAAAGAATGCGGCAAATACAGCGAAGAAAAAACAAGCTGGGTGATTTACGGCTATAAAGCACCGGCAAGCAATAATAGCAACGGCGTGTACTATGTCGGAATGAATAAAAATTTGGACTTGAAGAATGTAAAAATACTCGAACAATACAACGACGGTATTCACGGCGAGTTGCCTGTAACGTATGTTCAGGAAAACGCGTTTCAAGATAATCCGTATATTGAAAAAGTTATTTTGCCCGATAGCGTGAAGAGTTTGAATGGTAGTGTGTTTGCCGGTTGCTCGAAACTTACGTTTGTTTCGATGACGGGCGTTGAAGACTTGCGGTATCACGGAAGCTCTTTGGGGTACGTTGATGGCAGAGGAAATAATTTTATCAACTGCACGGCTTTGAAGTACGTCGTATTAAGCCCGAATTTCAGTACTGATGCGCAGCAATTCTTTGCCGGAACTGCACCCACACAGCCGATACTCGATATTTACGTGAACGCTGCAAGCGGCACACCGAATTTCGGCGGTGCTAATACCAACCTGTTGACGGGAACGATTTA
>CALARO010000113.1 GCA_937888935.1 uncultured Clostridia bacterium | reverse complement strand
GCGGAAGAGAACGAGCATACCACCGAGCAGACGGGCAGAATGTCGATATTGATCCGCTTGCCCACGCCCGCGAGAGCTTCGATGCCCGTGAGCGCGCCGATGGGGATCAGTACGCCGTTTTCGCCCGTTTCCTGCAAAATTTTCTGCGAAAGCGAAGCGGTATCGCGCGCGATTTTATTGATTTTCAGAGCGTTTGCCGAAAGGGCGGCTACGTTGCCGTTTTCGTCGCGCTCGATCTTCACGAGATCTTCGTAGGAAGGATTGCAGCCGAGCGTTTTATACACCGCCGAGTTGATCGCTTCCACGGCGGAAGAGCGCATCGTGGCTTCGCTTACGGAAATGAGAACGCGCGTAACGTTCGTTTGAAAATAGATAAGCGCGGCGAAAAGAACCGCGATAAGAATACACGCAAGGCGCAGGATTCTGCGTTTTTTTCTTTTTTTTACAGGGGCGGTTGAATGTTTGTGGGGTGTGGGGTGGTACCTGTGTGTGCGTTGCCCCGCCGGAACAAGTGCGCATATGCGCATTGGTGGCTTCGTATGTATAGCTCGGCTTGTATGCGCCGCTCATTTTTGATTTTCCCGCAGCGTTTCTTCGATGGCGGCGATGATTTTTTCGTTGCCGCTTTTCGAAAACGGACTGTTTTCAAGCGCGTTTTTCATGGTTTCGTCGGCGGCAACCGCCTGCAATTTCGCGCACAGGTTTTCAGAAAGCGTATTATCGGAAGCCACGGAAATCAAACCCTTTGCAAAGAAATATCCGGCGTTTTCTTTCTGATCGCCCCGGCTGCCTTTTTCGAGCGGCACGATCAGCGCGGGGATTTTCAGCGCGGCGATTTCAAAAAGGGTGTTGCTGCCCGCGCGGGCAAGCACGATATCCGCGTTCGCGTAGGCTTCGCCCATATTTTCGGCGTAGGCAAGCGGCGTGTAATGCGCGTGCGCGGGGGCGGCGGCAACGTTTTTTTCGCCGAGAATATGCACGATGGAAAAAACTTTCGTCAGCTCGTCGAGATTTTGAAAAATCGCTTCGTTGATCGCCGTCGCACCCGAGCCGCCGCCGAAAGCGAGCAGCGTTTTTCTGCCGTTTCTGCCTTTTTTTGCGGCGCGTTCGGCTTCGAAAAGCTCGGCGCGCAGGGGCGAACCCGTGAATTTTCCGTTTTTGAATCGCGCCGCCGTTTCGGGAAAAGAAGTGAGTACGAAGCGGCATTTTTTGGCGATCAGGCGGGTGGCAAGTCCCGCGGAAAGATCGCTTTCGTGCGTTAAAACGGGGATTTTTTCTTTGCGCGCGGCAAGGCACACGGGCAGCGCAACGAAGCCGCCTTTCGAAAAGACGAGATCGGGTTTGATTTCGCGCAAAATCTTGCGCGCGGCGCGCACGGCTTTACCAAGCTCAAACGGAATTTTTAAATTTTTCGGCGTGAACGAACGCACGAGTTTGGGGCAGGAAATTTCGTAAAATGGCGTACCTGTGGCGGAAACAAGCCGCTTTTCGATGCCGTTCGTGCCGATATACGCCGCCCGAAAACCGCCCCGCCGCAAAAGATCGGAAATAATCGCTATGTTCGGCACAACATGCCCCGCGCTGCCGCCGCCCGTGAAAAGAATTTTGCGCATAATCCGCCCTCCGGAAGAAACTTTTTCTCATATTATTATAGGCGGCGGAAAAAAGAAATATAACGATCGGCTTGACAAAAGCGCGGGTAAACCGTGCGCTTTCGCGGAAAATCGACAAAATAAGTATGAAGAAAACAAAAACCGAACAAAAGTTTTAGCAACCGCTTTTCAAGCGATTGCTTTTTTTTGAGAAAAGTGGTAGAATATAGTCGGACGATTAAATTTTTAACGCGTGCGCGCGGGCGGCTGCGGAAGTGCGGGCGGCGGCGCGGCGAACGGGATAAGGAGTGCTACATGGCGGCAAACAAGAAAGCGAACGCAATCAAAGAAGCGATAACGTTGACGGCGAGTCTGCCCGATTACGCGGGCTACGCCGATTATTTTCTGCAAACGGAAGCGAAATTCCGCGTGCAGAATACGTACAGCGAAAACGTTACCGTCGCTTTGAAGGTGTGGGACGATCATAATCTGATTTTACCTTACGAAACGAGCGTGGAAGTGCCGTTCGAAAGCGCGGCGGAAGTTTCGGCGGGCGGCTTATTTTCGCCGCTCGTTCTCGCCGAAAACAACGAGCTTTTCGTATCGACGGTGCATTTTTCCGCCTCGATCGACAAAAACGAAATAGCGGCGGGCGAAAAGCAGATCACGGTGCTGCCGTTCGATTTCTGGGAAGGCACGAGCGGCAACGCCGAGCGTGTGGCGGCTTTCGTGCGGCCGAGAATTTCCGACTGCGCGCGTATTCTGGAAAACGCGGGCAAACGCCTGAAAAAATGGGATGAAACCGCCGATTTATACGGCTACGCGGGGGCGGATAAAAACGCCGTGCGCAAGATTTTCGCGGCGGTGTTTTCCGCGCTGAAGCAGTACGAAATCGAAGAAGACCCCGCGCTCGATTTATCAAAGCCGTGCCGCGCGGCGGGGGAAGTTTCCGCGCTGAAATCGCGGCGCGCCACTTCTTTCGAGCTTGCGATTTTATGCGCCGCCGCGCTCGAAAACGCCAGACTTTCGCCCGTGATCGCGATCGGCGAAAACGAGGCGAGCGTGGGCGTATGGCTTCTTGATACCTGCTTTGCCGATACGGTGACGGACGATAGGGAAACGGTGGAAAAATACGCTTCCGAAGGCATCAATTCGCTTGCCTTTATCGACGTGAAAGATCTGTTCGAAGGCAGCAACGCCACGTTCACGCCTTCGCAATCGCACTTTATGCAAAAGCTCCGCG
>CALARO010000112.1 GCA_937888935.1 uncultured Clostridia bacterium | reverse complement strand
GTTGGCCGCCGAAATGATAGTCTACGTCGCAATCCGGGTACTTTTCGCCGATTTGCGCGGCAAGCGCGGCGGCGTCTTCTTCCGTTACCCCTTCGCCGTAGTATAACGTGATCATTTCGTGCGAATCTTCTTTCAGTCGATTCAAAAGCTTCAATACCGTTTCCGGTACGTTTTGCGACTTCGCTAAAATCTTCTTGTCGTCAAGTCCGATTACGTCCCCTTTCGAAATCGAGAAGCCGTTCAGCGACGTATCGCGCACGGCGTACGTCACCTGCCCCGCTTTCACGTTGTCCAGCTCGTGAATCATGTTCACCTTGTTCTCTTCCACCGATACTTCGGGGTTGAATTGCAGCGCGGCGGCAAAGCCTTGCGGCACGTTCTTGGTGGGAATCACGTGGATCGTGCGGTTTTCCACAAGCTCTTTCGCCTGTTCCGCCGCTAAAATGATATTCTTGTTGTTGGGGAATATAAATATGTCGCGCGCGTTGATCTTCTGCGCAGCCGACGCGATGTCGCCCGCGGTGGGATTCATCGTCTGCCCGCCTTCAATCACTTTATCTACGCACAAATCTTTGAAAATGCCCGCTAAGCCTTCGCCCGCGCAGATGGCGAGCATGCCCATATCTTTCTTTTCCGCTTCGCGTTTGGCGCGCAGCTGACGGTTCTGCTCTAACATGTTCTCGATCTTGGGGCGATCGAGTTCGCCGAGTTGCAGCGCGTAGGTGAGCGCAACGCCCGGCTGATTGGTATGCACGTGGACTTTCACAAGCTCTAAATCGCCGATGCAGATGACGGAATCTCCGAGTTCGCAAAGGCGTTCGCGCAGGCGGTCGATGTCCGCGAGCGTGGTACTCTTCTTTAAATTGATAATGAAAAATTCGGTGCAGTACGCGAATTGGATTTCGCCGAGATCGAGATTGATGATTTCGGAATTATCGCCGAATTCGTCGGACATTTTCTGCACGCCCGAAGTATCGGCATCGGCGAGTTCTTTGACTTCTTCGCCCTTTAAATACGCAAGGAAGCCTTTGAAAATCGTCATAAGTCCCACGCCGCCCGAGTCTACCACGCCCGCTTTTTTAAGTACGGGCAGAAGTTCGGGGGTTTTGGCAAGGGCGACTTCGCCTTCCGCGATGACGGCTTCGAAAAATTCGTCGAAATTCTTCTTTTTCGAGCCGACTTTCACGGCTTCGTCGCTCATCATGCGAACGACGGTGAGAATCGTGCCTTCTTTGGGGGCGGAAACCGCGCCGTAGGCGACTTTTGTGCCTGCCGCCATGGCTTTGGCGAACGTTTTGGTATCGAAATTCTCGCCGCATTCGCGGATTACCGAACAGATACCGCGAAGGATCTGCGATAAAATTACGCCCGAATTGCCGCGCGCCCCGCGAAGCGCGCCGCGCGATACCGCGTCGCATACTTCCATAAAGCCGTTTGTGGTGCATGCCGAAAGTTCTTTCACCGCCGACTGCATCGTTAAAGACATATTCGTACCCGTATCGCCGTCCGGCACGGGGAATACGTTGAGCGCGTCTACCCGCGCCCGATTTTTTTCAAGTGCCTGTGAGCCGAGCAGGATCATTTTGCGGAAATCCACGCTCGATATCGTTCTTTGCATTTTCTGCATTTTAAGCTCCTTTAATCCGTTGTGTTAAAAAAAAGAAAAAGCCGCGCGGCGCAATACCGCGCAAAAACTCTTCGCCCCGTTTTTCGAAGGCGAAGATTATTCGCTATAACTTCACGCCGATGACGTTTACGTTTACCGTGTCCACAATCATGCCCGTGAAGTTTTCTACTTTGTATTTTACCGCCTCGCGCAGAGATTCGGCAACCGCGCCGATCGACACGCCGTACTTGATTACCACGTACAGGTCGATATAGATCCTGTTGCCCTCCGTGACGACTTTTACGCCGCGCCCGCCTGCGTCGCGCTTTAAAAGCTCGGCAAGCGAATCGGTGAAACGGCGGGAAACAAGTTCCACGATGCCGTAGCACTCCATCGCCGTGTGTGAAGCGACTTTGGCTATGGCGAGATCGGATATTGAAATTTTTCCGTATGCGTTACTTGTATTAACCGACATAGCAAATCTCCGTTTTCTATTCTATTGTATCTCATTTCGCCGTATTTTGCAAGCAATTTGAGATACTTTTCGGCGATTTTCTGTTTTCGGGGGCGGTTTGGGGGCGAAATTTTGATAATTTACGGGGGATTTTTACCGCGAATGAAATATTTTTTTATTTTTTTATGCTTTTGCACGCGTTTTTTATTGCCTTTTTTTTCGTTTCGTGATATATTATTTATGCTCGTTTTTCTGCGAGATCGGTTTTTTGCGGTTTTTTGCGGCGGACGGGCGGCTGTATTTACGAAATAGCTTTTACAAAATTCGCGCGCGGAGGTGTTAATATGAGTAAGGTTTGCAACATTTGCGGAAAAGGTCAGGCTTCGGGAAACAACGTGAGCCATTCTAACCGTAAAACCAGAAGAACGTTCAAAGCCAACGTACAGAAAGTTTCTTACGTGGAAAACGGCAAAGAAGTGAAAGGTTACGTTTGCACGAGATGCCTGAAAAAGGCGGACAGAGCGTAAATTAATTTTTCGCTGCTTCTTTTTTGCGGCTTCTTTTAACAATGTAAAAAGTACCCGAAGGCGGTTTGCCGTTTGGGTACTTTTTTTCGCGCGGAAATCGGCGAAAAATTGTTTGCCGCCGCGGCGTTTGACTGCGGATTTTCGGCTGCGGGGATATAAAATAATTATCAGAAAACAAGTTACGCCCCTTTGTTTGAAAAATTTATACAAGGCAATTTTTCAAACAAA
The DNA here is from genome assembly GCA_937888935.1 of uncultured Clostridia bacterium. Taxonomy (GTDB): domain Bacteria; phylum Bacillota; class Clostridia; order Christensenellales; family Borkfalkiaceae; genus Scatosoma. Next base: position 12,739 of record CALARO010000112.1, on the reverse strand, counting down.
AAAGAAAAGCTCGCTTTTCTTCATTCGTCTGCTACCGCAGACACCTTTCCCCCCCGGGGGGGGAAGGCTATATCAAAGGCAATTCTTTAAAAATTCAAAAAGTTTGCAACAGTCCGTTACGAAACGGGCGATGCACGCCCCGGGGGGGGGGGGAGCCTATGAAAAGGCTTGAAATTTAATGTTTATAAAATGTCATCTTCGGCGGGGACGCCGAGATCGAACAGCTCTTCGTAACTTACGCGCAAAATCTCTTTCAATAATATAATCTCGTCCGGGTAAATGTGCCGCTGCCCTACTTCCATCTTCGCAAGCGCACTGCGCGTGACGTCACACCCACGAAGCTGCAACATCGCCGCCAGGCGATCCTGCGTGATTCTCTCGCGTTCCCTGATTTTTCGTACGTTCTCCCCCACTTTCTTCTCTATTCTTGCGTTCATTTAAAAATTTTTCCCCTTTTTGCACTAAAACGGGTGCAAAATGCTTGACTTTATTATATCATTTTGCTAAAATGGTTTTGCACCTATATGAGTGCAATTCTTTTTTTTTACAAAAACGACAAATTTTATACATTTAAAAGGAGATATAAACTAATGAAAAGATTGGCAGCAATTATGGCAGGCGCATTGATCACGACGGTGGGCGGCGTATACGCGACGTTTAATTACGCGCAGGGCGACGTTGAGCAAGCGGAAATCGGCATGCAGAAAAATATAGCGGATGCAGTAGCCGATGACACGAGAAAAGGTACTATCAAGCTTTCGAACAATTTCACCGTATCGATCGACGATCCCGACCACGATCTTATCACCGACACGACGATCTCGGGCGAATTGACAATCAGCTTTACCCCGGCGGCGCAGGGCGCGGACGCGGAGGTGCGCGAAAACGGTATTCCGCTGAAAATGACGATTGCGATCGGCGGCACGAACGAATACGACAACAAGGCTCTTTTCGAGCTGACAGAATCTTACACAGCCGGCGGCGTTGCGCTGAAAGGCGCGAACGGCGGCGACACGGTAAAAGACGAAATCACTGTGGATTTAACCAACTATATCCAATGGAACGGCGAATTTACCCTTTCCACGCTTGCCGAATACAACGCTTTTAAAACCGCGTTTGAAGGCACGACGATTACCGTGACGGTGAGCGAAGCGAAGTAACGGCGGAAAAAACACGACGATAAAAATTAAGAAATGTCTAACTTCGACAAATACGTTTTGTTTTTGTGCCTGACGGTGTTTGCGGCGTTGGCGAGCCTTTTCGCCGCGCTGATCGCACGGGACGTAAAAACCACGCTGAAAATGATTGAAGGCGGACTTTCGGACAAAGAAATTATTCAAGGGTATCGAAAGAAACAGGCGAAACGGCAGCGTTCCGCCGCCCTTGGTATACTCGGAAAAATCGCTTCCATCGCGTTTGCGGCGGCGATTTGCGCCTTGGCCGCGTTCTGCTTCGCATCGAAAATCAACGAGAAAAAGGCGGTGAAGAAAATCCCGTCTTTGAAAACGGTGCAAAGCGGCTCGATGGCGACGAAATACGAGAAAAACGGGTATTTGTCCGAAAACGATCTGAACGATCAGATTGAAAAATTCGATCTGATACTGCTTCGCGCGTTGCCGGAAGAAAAAGATTTAAAACTTTACGATATCGTGGCATACGAAAGCGACGGAATACTCATTATCCACCGCATCGTTTCGATTACCGAGCCGGACGAAACGCACGAAGAACGCCTGTTTTTATTGCAGGGCGACGCGAACGCCTATCCCGATAAATTCCCCGTGAGATACGCGCAGATGCGCGGCATTTACCGCGGCGAACGAGCGAAATTTATCGGCAGCTTTGTGATTTTTATGCAGTCCCCCGCGGGGTATCTTTGTTTCGGCGCGATGATTTTCACCGTAGCCGTGTACCCTTTCGCGGCGAAAAAGATCGACGAAGCTGCAAAAAGGCGCATGGAAATGATAGGAAAGCAAGATGATTAAGCGAACGCGGTTTTACTATATAGTTGCGCTTTCGTGCGCCGCGCTCTGCGCGTTTTACGCCTGCATAGCTTGTGTGGGCGGGGTTTTCGGCGCGTTTTTGTATGCGAGAAGCGACGCGGACGAGAAAAGCGTTTTGATGAGCGGCTCGATTGCCGAATTTTCTTACGGCGGCGGCGCGGATCCGGACGACGCGTGCAAGGAAACCGTGGAAATCGCCATTAACGGCGAGAACGGCGGACTGAACAGCACTTATTATATCGGCTTTAAATGGGCGGTTTACTACGCTTCGCGCAGAACAAGCCAGGGATACCATTACGTAGGCAGTATGGACGATTATAATTACAATTTCGGCACGCCGGAAGGCGTTTCGTTTGTGATGACTTTGCCGAGCGGCGACGAGCCGATTTATTTGTATCTCGTCAGTCTTTCCAAAGCCGAGCTGAACGCGAAAAGCATAGGCGAGATACTGACGGACGTATACCGCGTGAAGATTGAAAAAAATGCGGACGGAAAGTACGAGCAGACGGAAGTAAAAAAAGGCAGATCGCCTGTAACGGACTACGAGCATACCTTTTCCGTCGGCGCGTCGTACACGGCGAACGCGTTTGCGATATATAAGAAGCAGATTGTGTGGAAAGAGAGTTAAACAAGCTGCGCCCCTTTGTTTGAAAAATTTATGCAAGGCAATTTTTCAAACAAAAAAAAGCTCGCTTTTCTTCATCCGTCTGCTACCGCAGCCCGGGGAAGGCTTATAGCAAAGGCAAAAAAATTTTTTTCAAAACTATTGACAATCGGTTTCTTCTGTGATATAATATATTTGTCGAAAGGGTTTGCACTTCATTCCTTTTTGCGGCATATAATAAACAGCGCGTATCGCGCTTTACTATTGTATCGAACGGGCTTCGCCCGCGCGAAATATATTTTTCAAAAGGAGTACCACTATGAAATCGACTTTGAAAAGACTATGGTTGTTTCTCGTAGCCGCCGTACTGACGTTTACGACGGTTCTTGCCGTCGGCTGCGCTAAAAAAGACTGCGGCAATCAACATTCTTACGGCGATTGGCAGGAAGTTTCCGCCCCCACCGAAACAAATTACGGCGATAAAAAACACGTTTGTTCTAAGTGCGGCGCGGAAGAACACGAGCAAATTCCGATGCTCGATTCGCTTTCGGCTGCCGTGAATACGCCCGAAGCCGCCAAAGGCAGCGGCGTGAATATCGAAATCGAGCCTTTCGAATTCACAAACAAAAAAGCAGAACACAATTTACAGCTGAATCTTAACCCCACATCTTTGGATTGGGTGATCAGAGCCGTTTCGGAAACGACGGTTTCCGTGGAAGGCGGGTATGCGTATGCGGGGCTGAACGAAGAAGGCTATCTGTACGCTTACGGCAAGATCTCTTACGAGAAGAAGACCGTTTTAACGGACGTGAAGTCGGACGGAAACGGCGGCGAACAAGAGCCGGATACTTCTACGGAAGAAACGCGGCGCGTGCTGAGCTTCTTATTCGAGAAAGACGAAGTGTACGCGGAAGAAAAAGCGTTTTCGAAAGGCAGTAACGGCGAATTTACCGTTCCCGACGGGGAAAACAGCAGCAAAATTCACAAGACGATTACGGAAATTTTAGCCGAGCAGGACGAGACCTTGCAGTTGATCGCGCAGATCGTTTTCGGCAACCCCGAAAAGCTGATTGCTTTTGCGAATACCGATCTTCGCCCGTTTGTGAACGACGTGGCGGCGGCGCTCGGCGTTAATTTCGAAGAAGCGCAACAGCGCGCGCTTTCCATTCTTTTAAAAGAAGTGAAAACGGACGGCGGCTACGAGCTGGTGACGAGAAACGGCATTTTTTCGAGCATTGCCAACGATATCAACACTCTGAAAATCAACGAGCTGATTGATAAATACTGCGGCGCGGGTACGTTCGCCATGATCGAAACGCTGCCCGATATGCTGGATATGAAGGTGGGCGATCTTGTGGCGCAGCTCGCCGCGAAAGGCGTTACCGTGGCGAAAATTACCGCGTTTGCCGATAAGGTTGTGCAATTCTATTCCGGCGACGCAACGGCTACGCTGAAAACCACGCTCGGCATTGATCTTGAAACCATTGTGAAATCGTATGAAAACGTGACGATCGGTCAGCTGATTGCGGGCATGATCGGTTCGACTGACGACGACGCGATTGCAGGCGGTTCGGCTGACGGCGGTTTTGCGGGCGTTGCGGGCGTTGCGGGGGCTGCGGGGGCTGCGGGGGTGAGGGGGGGTCAGACTCCCGCCTTGCCCGTTCCCGGGGATATCGACGCGGCTACCGCGGCGAAGATTGCGCAGCTGAAAACGAAGATGGCGCAGGCGATTGCGAGTTTGAAAGAAGCGACGTTGCCGCAGTACATTGCAAACGCTTCGGAAGGCGAAACGACGGAAGACGAAATCAAAGTCGGCATCAGCAGCGCGGCTCTCGCGATGGATCGGGGCGTTTCGATTAAAGTGACGCTCGATAATCAGCGCGTGCTGACGGGCTATGAAATTTCGCTTTCGAAAGAGCTGCTTGCGCTGGTGGGAGAAGCGACGAAAGGTACTTCTTCGGACGGAAAAACGACAGTAGACACGCAATTCACGATTAATACGGCGTTTAAACTTACCGTTTCGTTCGGCGCGGAAAAAGCCGCGAATAAGGCGGATTTCAACGCGGAAGAGTTTGTGAAATCGTTTGCTCAACAACCCCAGACCGACGGCGGAAATTCGTAAAGTTTTGGTTTTGCCCGCCCGGCGGCGGATTGAAACTGCATAAATAAAATTTTTGCCTGCTTTCTTTGCAACAAGAAGGCAGGCAGTTTTTTATAGCGAAGTTTCAGAAAAACAGGCGGGCGGCGTTGGAATAGGCAAATTTCTCGATTTGCCGCGGGGTGAAATGTTTTTCAAGCATGCGGAAAAATTCGGGCAGGCGTTCGGGCGATTCCGGGTACGGGTTTTCCGTGCCGTAAAAATCGCTGCCGATCGCTACGACGTTCTCGCCGCCTTTATCCGCGATATACCCGATATGCCGCGCGATTTCCGCTTTGCCCGCAAACTCGCGCACAAAATTTACGCCGATCACGCCCCCGCTTTCCGCGACGTTTTTAATCTGCGTATCCGTGAGATTTCTTATGTGCGGCTTCAGCGCGCGCGCCATCGAATGAGTGGCGCATACCCGCTTTTTTTGCGCTTTCGCTATGGCGAAAATATCGCGCGCGGCGTCGTCTGAAGCGTGCGAAATATCGGGGATTACCCCCCTTTCGAGCGCGTATTCCAACGCCGCTTTGCCCTTTTTGGTTAGTCCGCCCGCCGCGCCGCACGGTTTGGAAAGGCTGTTTTGATTGTTCCACACGGGCGAAAAAATCTTTACGCCCGCATCGAACAACGCTTTTAATCGGGTTTGTTCGCCGCGCGTTGCCCCGCCGCCTTCTACCGTGAGTATGGCTTTGCCGCCCGTTGCCGCTTCGAATTCCGGCTTGATTTGTTTGAATAAGGCGAGCTGCGTTTGTATGCTCTGCTCGTCCGCCGCGCTTTCGCCTTTACAAAACAACGCGAAACATTGAAGCGCGCAGCCGCCGTTTTTCCACGCGGCAAACGCGGCAGATTTTACGGCGGTTTGGGCGGTGGTTGTTTCGGCAGTTTGGACGGCGGGGCGAAGCCCGGGCGGCAAATCGGCAAGGAATGACAAAAAATCACAATGAAGATCGGCGTAACGCATTTTTTCGGCGCGATGTGCGGTTTTCAAAGGCTACGCGCGTTTTTTCACGAACAGGCGTAAAATGAAGCGCACGGGCGCGGGCGGTTTGATACAGATAATCATATTTATGTACCCTCCTACCCTGTATTTTATGCGGCGACGGGGCGCGGCGGTGAATTTTTGCCGAGCAAAAAGGACTTGCCGAAACAAGTCCTTTTCGTTGTTTTACTTTTTGCGATTATTCTTTTTCGCTTTCAGCTGTTTCGCCGCCGGCTTCTTTTTGCAGCCTTTCGCAAAGTTCGCTGAACATCTGACGATATTTTCCAAGTTCTTCTAAGCTGGTTGCATTCTTCACCAAAGTTTCAATATTTGTAAACTCTTTTTCATATTTGTCTACATCAAAGCCTTTTTGATGAAGTTCCGCCCACCGATTATTCATTTCCGTAAGAAATTTGGTTCTCTCGTTCCGCAACTCTTCTTCGCTATCCCCGGGGTTTTCCGAGCCGCCTTGCGAAGGAATATAGTCCCAACCGATCAACTCTTTCTGAAGCGCGCAGTATTGCGAAATCGCTTCGTCGAGCGCGGCTTCGGTTTTTACATTTTCCGTATCGTTGATCTTTTCAATCGCCTTTTCAAGACGTTCTTGCTGCGCCTGTTCGAGCGAAGGCGCAAATTCCGCCGCGGCTTTGGAAATCTCGTTATATGCCGTTTGACGATATTTTTCGAGATCTACTTCAACGCCCTGACTTTGCTGCGTTTTGACAAAATCGTCAATAGCCTTTTCAATCATCTCTTTTTGCGCATTCCATTCGGCGATTTCCGTTAAATAGCTACAATGATCTCTCAAAAAGTTATAACCTGAGTTGAGTATATTGCCGAATTGATTTTTTGCGCCTTCGTATTTAAACGCAGCGATATAGTACTGCGCGCCGAAATTGCCCCATACTTCCTTTTTCAAATCTTCGAGCGAGCCGACTTTTTCTCCGTAAATCTGCGTAAGATACCCATCGATCTCTATGTATTTTTGCATGATTTCCGTTGAAGAAGCACAGGCTTTCAGTTCGGCGATTTTTTGATTGTACTGTTCGCCGATTTCCGTGCGGATTTTTTCGGGAAGAAAAGTAAAAGCTCGATTGAGTTGCAATTCTTCGTATTCTAATTCGAGTTTCAGTTCAAACGCTTCACATTCTTTTTCGATCGTCCTGATTTGCGCAACGGTGGAAGCATCTTCGAGTTTTTTAATCAAAGACTGATAAGTGCTACTTCAGCCAAAGACGAAGTCATGCGCGAAAGATAATCTTTGAGTTCGCTTTTTCTATTCTGCACATACGCTTCCGCCGCGATTACCCGAATGGTGTTTTGAGTACGCGCACCGTTATAAACAATGCATACGCGATACTCGCCTTCTTTCGTAAAATCGGGTTTTACATAGCCATTGTACGGGTCTGCAAGGAACATATCTTCCGTTGCGATCGCTTCGCCCGACGTATCGTCTTCGTATCGAATATCGAGAATAATTTCGGGGAAGGTATCGGAAACAGGGAAAGTTTCCTGCCGAACGTGCGCGGCTTCAACTTTTTTCGGCAGCGGCGCTTTGATTTCTACCGGCTTCTCGCTGCCCGTATAATATACTTTATATATTGCGTACTGCACGCCGTTTTCGTATACGTATTCGATGTCGATTTTTTCTATGCCTACACCCGTATCGCCTTTGTCGCCCTTTTCGCCCTGCGCGCCTTTATCGCCTTTATCGCCTTTTTCGCCTTGCGCGCCCGTTGCGCCGGTATCGCCCTTTTCGCCTTTGTCGCCCTTTTCGCCCTTGATTGCCTTGAGCCACTCTTCGTATGTAGCGGGCGTTTCGCCGTTCGATTCGGCGTAGGCGGTGTAGAGCGCGTATGCCTGGTGGAAAGCGTCGTCGGGCGTTTCGGCTTTGTCTTTATCGCAACCGACAAACGCCGTTGTTGCGGCGGCGCAGCAGCCGAGACTGAGCAGGAAACTTACGAGTTTCTTTGATTTTGATTTCATAAATCTCTCCTTTTTTCACGAAGCTCGCCCTTTCCGCATTTCGATCTTGACTTTTTTTTGAATTTCGGGAATGTTTTGCGAATTTTTTACTATTCAAAAAAATTCGCAAAAATTTGGAAAGGATACCCTTTCGTGAAAATTATGATTTTTCGTTCGGGAATTTGTTTTTTGTTTTGTTTCCCGGACGATTATATTGTATCACACTTTTTTAAACTTTGCAAGAAAAATGAACGGGGTGCAAAAAATTTTTTTGCAATTCGAAATTCGGTTGCCCGTTTGTTGGAAATTGATTATATAGAAAACAAGTTGCACCCCTTGATTTTCTGAAATTTTTCCAAAATATTCAGACAACCAAAAATGGGCTGCGCCCCTTGATTGAAAATTTCTAATGGAAAATTTCAATCAAAAATGTGCTACGCCCCTCATCACCGCGCTTCGCGCAGAGCTTCCCCCCAAGGGGAAGCCTTTAAAATAGGCAATTATTTAAAATCGCCAAAACGTAAGGCGGAAATGGCGGCGGCGCGGTCTGCCGCTTTGAATACGCTGCTGCCCGCCACAATCACGTTCGCGCCCGCTTCTTTCGCCGCTTTCACCGTTTCCGCGTTGATGCCGCCGTCGATTTCCACTTCGCAATTCAGATTGTTTTCACGGATTATCTCACGGATTTTCCGCACTTTTTCAAGCACTTCCGCAATGAATTTCTGCCCGCCGAACCCCGGGAACACGCTCATGACAAGCGCCATATCGCAAAGCGGCAGCACCTTTTCGATCGCCGATACGGGCGTATCCGGATTGATCACCGCGCCGCATTTCGCGCCCGCGTTTTTAATGAGTTTCAGGGTATCTTCCAGCCCTTCGCCGCACGCTTCCGCATGCACCGTGACGTAGTCCGCGCCCGCTTTCACAAACCGCTCGGCGTACTTTTCGGGATGCACGATCATTAAATGGCAATCGAGCGGCAGCTTCGTGATTTTGCGCAAATCTTCCACCATTTTGATGCCGAACGTGATATTATTCACGAACACGCCGTCCATCACGTCGCAATGAATGACGTCTGCGCCGCTATCTTCAAGGTTTTTCACTTCTTCGCCCATTTTCGAGAAGTCCGCCGATAAAATCGACGGCGCGATTTTGATTGTTTCGTTTGCTTTGATTGACATTTTTTTGTTCCTCTGAATTAAATTTCGTTTTCTTCTATATAGCCGGCGCGAAGCTGACCGCATGCGCCGCCGACGTCCGAGCCGATCTGCCGCCGCAGCGTTGCCGAGATGCCCTGCTTTTCTAAAAAACCCATAAACCTGTACGCGTTTTTATCGCTCGTTGCTTTGAGCGATCGCTCTTTCACTTCGTTTAACCGGATTAAATTCACGTGGCACGGCTTGCCTTTCAACAGCTTCGCAAGCGCGTTCGCGTGCGCTTCGTCGCAATTTTCGCCGTCGATCAGCGTGTACTCGAAATAGTACCTTCTGCCCGTTTTTTCAAAATAGTTTTTGCACGCTTTCAGAATCTCGGCGATTGTGTACTTATTGGCAATCGGCATAACGCGCTTCCGATCTTCGTCGCTCGTGGCGTGCAGCGAAACGGTGAGATTGAGCGGGATATTTTCGTTTGCCAGCTCGTACATTTTCGGCACTACTCCGCAGGTGGAAAGCGAGATGTTGCGCGCGGACATATTCATGCCTTTTTCGCTCGTTAAAAGGCGCAGAAATTTCACCGTGTTTTCGTAGTTATCGAGCGGCTCGCCGCTACCCATAAGCACCACGTTGGTGACGGCGCGCTTTTCTTTGCCGCTGCCCGGAAGATCGGGATCGCACTTATGCCGCGCGTTTACCGCAAGGATCTGCGACAAAATTTCGCCCGCGGTGAGATTGCGGATCAGGCCGCCGAGCGTGGAAGCGCAGAATTTGCAACCCATTCTGCACCCCACCTGCGTGGAAACGCATTGCGTGTAGCCGTATTTGTACTTCATCAGCACGCCTTCGATCAGGTTGCCGTCTGAAAGGCGGAAAAGGTATTTTTCCGTGCCGTCGGACGAAGTGAACACTTTTTCGACGGCGATCGGCTGATTTTCGTAAGTTTCTTTGAGCTTTTCTTTGAGCGCGCCCGGCACGGCGGGCAGTTCTTCGAGCGTTTTGCCTGCGAGCAAGCCGCTATACACCTGCGCCGCGCGGTACTTCTTTTCGCCCTGCGCCACAAGCTCGGCTTCGAGTTCTTCAAGGGAAAGATCCTGCAAGATTTTTTTCATTTTCTTTCGCCCTCCCTCTTTGTGCGAGATTTATCGCTTTTTTCGTTGACGTTCTCGCCGACGCGGCGCATCGCGCTTACGTAAAAGCCTGCGCCGAACGCCGTATCGGGCAGAAATTGAAGCCCGAATTTCTTCTTTTCGTGCGGCAGCGCGCTTTCGATTTTTTCCGCGCGGAAATCGGAGTGAGAAGCCAGAAAATCGCCCACTACCCCGTCGTTTTCGCACCCGAACAGCGAACAGGTGGAATAGTAAAGCATGCCGTTTTCTTTCACGTAGTTCGCGCAGGCGGCGAGAATTTTGCGCTGATCTTCCGCCACGGAAGCGAACACTTCGGCGGTTTTTAAAATTTTAATATCGGGATTTTCGCAAACCGTGCCGAACCCCGAGCAAGGCACGTCGCAAAGCACGGCTTCGAACGATTTTTCGTAAGCGGAATCGTAAATGCGGCTGTCTTTTTGGCGAATTTCGATATTTTCGCGGCGGGCGCGGCGGGCGTAGGCTTCGATGAGCGCGGCGCGGTGAGCGTGCAGCTCGAACGAAGTGACTTTTTCGCACTTTTCGGAAAGCAGCACCGATTTTCCGCCGGGCGCGGCGCATGCGTCGAGCAGCGTTTTGCAAGGCGCGATGCAATCGCAGATCGCCTGCGAGCCGACCGATTGAAAGGTGTATTCGCCGCGATCGTATCCTTCGTCGCGCGCGAACGTATCGAAAACGTAGCCGTGAACGAAGGGGGTAGCGGTGAAATGAACGCCCTTTTCTTTCGCTCGATCGAGATATACCCCTTCCGTTTTGTACGGGGGCAGGAAGCGCACGGATACGCCGCCCGATTTGGCGGCGGCAATTTTTTCGGCGCGTTTGCCGTACTCTTTTTCGAGCTTTTTATAGGCAAATTCGGGGTAACCGGTTTGGATTAACAGTCCTTTTCTGCCCCCGGGCATGGCGGCGGCGATTTCTTCTTCGCTGAAACGGCGCAAAAACGCGTTGACGAAGCCCGCCGCGCCGCCTTTGCCGAGTTTTTTGCAAAGTTCCACGGCGAAATCGGTGACGGCGTAGCGTTTTTTTTGCAAAACCAAAAGAAAATACAGCGCGACTTTCAAAAGCACGCGCACGGGTTGCTTGGGCGATTTTGCGGCGTAGTGCGCGATACAAAACGAAAAATATTCGTCGTTTTCAAGCACGCCGTAAGCCGCTTTCACCGTGCGGGCGCGGTACAGCTCTTCGATATACGTATCGGCGATCGCCTGCTTTAAGTACGCCTTTTCGCCGTACACTTTCATTAAAATGCAATATGGATCGTACAAGGGGTTGGTGATCATTCGAAAATTTCGCCTTTGGTTGCTTTTTTGCCGTTTAAAAAGTCCGCGCCCGTCATGATTTTGCCGCCCGCGGGTTGAATGAAATTGATTTTGATTGCGCCGATTTCTTCCGAGCCGCCGCAGCGGATAAGCAAGCCGGATTTGGGTTTATCGGTAAGCACTTCGCCGCATTTTGCATTTTTCTGTTCTTCGGAAAGCGCGGCTTCGGGGATAGCTTCGGCGGCGTAGAAATTGACGATTGCGCCGCGAAGATACGCGAATGCGACGGGTTCGGGGTTCATGGCGCGGATTTGATTTACGATTTCGGGGGCGGGGGCGGAAAAATTGATTTTCGCCTGTTCGCGCGTGATTTTGCGATAGATATGCGCGCCCGCTTCGCCCTGTTTTTGCAGGGTATAATCGCCGTTTCCGATAAGCGGCATTGCCTTTTGAATCAACGCGGCGGAAAGGGCGGAAAGGCGATTTGAAAGCTCGCCCGCCGTTTCGTTTTCGCCGATTTTCAGCTTTTCGCAGAGCAGAATATCGCCCGCGTCGAGCGCGAGTACCGTTTGCATGACGCACACGCCCGTTTCCGTTTCGCCGTTTAAAATGCAGCTTTGCACGGGCGACGCGCCGCGATAGGCGGGCAGAAGTCCCGCGTGGATATTCCACACGCCTTTGGGAAAGCAATCAAGCACTTCCTGCGTGAGAATCTGGCCGTATGCGCAAGTGACCATGGCGTCGGCTCTGAAAGCTTTAAGTCTATCGATATGCTCGCGGATTTTGTGCGGCTGAAACACGGGAAGATTGTGCGAAAGCGCGCACGTTTTCACAGGCGAAGGCGTGAGCAGTTTTTTTCTGCCCTGAATTTTATCTTCCTGCGTGATTACGGCGACGACTTCGCACGTTTTGATCAGCGTTTCGAGCGGCTGCACCGCGAACGCGGGAGTTCCCGCAAATAAAATTTTCATGACGATTTTTTTGCTCTCCTTCCTTATTTAAAAGCTGAAAAACGAACGCGCTTGAAGAGTGGGGCAGATTGCGAGCTTTATCGAGTACGACCGCCGCGAGTTTACTATGCGTAAATGAGCAAGCACCCTTCGGGTGTTTTGTAACGGACTGTTACTTTTTCGGCTTCACCCGCTATCCGCCTTTGCCGCATATCATTGCGCCGCTATGCAAGCGCGCGCGCACTAATCGGCGCAAACATAAGTTGCTTTGTCGATATACAAAATCCCGTCTAAATGATCAAACTCGTGGCAGATCGCGCGGGCGAAAAAGCCTTTCGCTTTCAACGTTTGCGCGTTGCCGTAACGATCGAAATAACTCACCGAAACTTTCTGCGGGCGCACTACGATTCCGCGCTTACCCCGCACCGATAAGCAGCCTTCCCAGCCTTCCTGCTCGCCCTTTTGCGCGGTGATCACGGGGTTTACAAACTCGAAATACCCTTCTTCTACCTGCACCACCGCCACGCGGCGAAG